>JAZLGV010000083.1:0-5711 GCA_045616505.1 Candidatus Gastranaerophilaceae bacterium
TTTAAAAACATATTTAATAATATTTCTACAAGTAAGAATAATACAAAAAATACTATTAAATAAGAGAAAATAAAATAAATAATTCTTTCAATCTCAATCATTGCATAAAGCAAACAATATAGTGGGCTAAGACTTATTAAAAGATAAAAAATATTTATAAAAATACGAATGCTTGCCAATAAAGATAATATATTAGCACAATAATATCTTGTTATTTTCATAGACAACAACATATCACAAAGGAGAAAAAAAGAAAAATGAAAGAAAATAGTACAAATTTAATTCCTATAAAAACAATAGAAAAAAATTTTACGATAGAAATGATAAATGATACATTAAAATATCAAAAAATATATGGTAGTAAAATTAGGAAATTTAATCTGGGTAGAGTCTTATATAAGGCGTGACGGAACTCAAGTTAGTGGATATTATAGAAGAAAGTAAAATTTGCGAGAGAATATTGTTGGATTGATTATATTTCCCAATTGTGTAGTTTGTTTTTATTCTTTACAATTTGTTGAAAATCGTGTAATATTAACTATTATTTAGAAGATGCTTAGAGGGGGAGCAATGAAAAAAAATATATTAATACTTACAGGCAGTCCAAGAAAAGATGGTAATTCTGAAAAGTTTGCTGATGCTTTTTTGCTTGGCGCACATGATGCGGGACATACAGTTACAAAAATCAGAGCTGCAAATCTTGAAGTAAAAGGTTGCATGGATTGCAAACAATGTTTTACTACTGGTACTTCTTGTTGTATAGAAGATGATTTTACTTCAAAAGTTGAACCAGAATTGGAAAAGGCTGATGTGTTAGTAATAGTAACACCAATATATTGGTTCTCATTTACTGCTCAATTAAAACTTGTACTTGATAAAATGTATGCATATATGAGAAAAAAAGATGCTCTTCACGTAAAAGAAGCAGTATTGCTTGTTTGTGGTGGTGGCTCAAATGAAGAATTTTATAGTGAAATTAAAAAATCATTTGAATTTATGTGTAAATTCATGAACTGGACAAATCGTGGAGTTCTTGTTGCAAGCGGACTTCACAAAGCAGATAGCATACTTTCTTCTCAACAATTAGTGAACGCTAAAAATTTGGGACGAGAAATATAAAAAATATAAAAATTATAGATAAAAAAACTTCCGTTAATCGGAAGTTTTTTTGTTTAAAGATGTTTTAATATTGCTATTTGATTAATGGATTTCATCAATACCAAATTCTTTAGTAAGTTTGTTGATTGTTGCAATATTTTGTTTTGTTGTATTTTCGATTGCTTCAGCTGATAATTTTGTTAGATTTCTAACTTTGAATGTTGAGCTTTTTAGCATATTATATGTGCCAGAAACAAGAGTTGCCAACATTTCTGTTGTATAGTCTTTAAGTCCTGACATATTGAAATTCATTGAACTTTGAAGCTTGTTGTCTTTATCAAAATATGACATATTTATGTAAGTGTTTGGTTTATCATAATCTATTGAACCAAGAGTAAGTTTAAACGTGTCATTTGCTTCATTTTTTGTAAGTTTTCTAAATGCATTATAAATTCCTTTTGAAACATTTTCGCCATAGTTTTTTAAACCTTGTTGAGCAGAAGTGTTTCCGATAATACATTTTGTTCCGAAAGTTTGTTGTGAATTGATATTATTTACTTGCATATAAACACCCTTTTTTTATTCCTTTTATTCTACCTGATAAAGAATGCTAAAGGTGTAAAATTTACAAAATTGGTTTATTTTTTTACAAATGTTAATGCTTTTTAATTTTGTCTTTAAGATATAGTTCTGTGTTAATAATACCAGCGATAACAGCAGCTGAAATTTTGATAATATTTTGTGATATAATCACGCAGAAGAGAGAATATTGTGGCAGAAAATAGTAATTCAAAAAGATTATTTTATATTGATATAGTAAAAGTAATTGCTATTTTTCTTGTTTTTTAGTTATGTTAATAAAACGATATATCCCAGAAATTCTTTGTTTAAGACAAATATAAGTTTTGTTCTATAAAATGTCCAATTAGGTATTATAAAAGTTTTTTTGTAAATCATAATAAAAACAAAGGAGGTTTTATTATGATTAAATTTTTGAAAATTTTGTCTTATGTACTAGTTGCTATAGGAGCATTAAACTGGGGGCTTGTCGGCGCTTTGAATTTTAACTTGGTAACTTATTTGTTTGGAGAAATGACAATGGTATCAAGAATAATTTATTGCCTTGTCGGATTTTGCGGGTTGTTGTTAATTGTGTTTGCTCCACAATGTTGCTCAAGCAGGGATGATTAAAAAAAAGAAAAGGGCAAATAAAATATTTGCCCTTTTCTTTTTTTTATTTTTATTTTGTTTAATTAGCCATTGATTACAAAAGTTTCGCCTTGTATTTCATTTTCTGCTTTAGCTTTTTTGTTTTTTAGGTATAAACCTGTTCCAACTGCACCAGCGATAACAGCAGCTGAAATTCCGATATATTTTCCGATACCACTTTTCTTAGCTGTTTCACCACCATTTTTAATAGCTTCAACAATTTTTTCGTTTCCTTCTTTAATTGCATCTTTTATACCGTTGATGCTGTTGTTTATTTCTTTTGTATCAATATTTACACCATTTTTGCCAATCATTACTTTTTTGTTTTCGCTGATTTTTTTGAATGTTTCTCCTACTGTAGCCGCAAAGCCTGTGAATAACGCAATGTTTGTTATATCTTTTACGTTTTTAGCTTCTGGGTCAATGTGTTGTTCTTGATAAAGTTGAGCTGTGCTTTTTCCTGATGGGTGAGAGGCAGCGTTGCCGCTCCAAGTAGTATCTTGATTAGCTTGGTTGATTAGTATTTTTTTCATTAAGTCTTTATCATTGTTTTTAGCATCAACATATTCAGCAAATTTGTCTGCTAATTCTTCTTTGATAATTTTATCTCTTGTTTCTCTCATTAATTTTTCATATTCTTTAGTATTTCTAGCGTTTTCAATTGCTAAATCTTCAATTTTGTCGCCTTGAACTTTCTTTTCAGAAACACTATTGTGACTTTGAATTTGGGTTCTTTCTTTAGTAATTAGTTTATCCATTTCAGCTTTGTAATCATCAACGATTTTTTGATGACCGCATTCTTCAATTTCTTTTTCTATCATATAGAATTCGTGTTTAGTTTTGAAAGCATCAACTTTGTCGGCTTCACCTTCAAAGCTACGGTCGAAGTTCTTTTGAGCTAAACCTTGGCAGTTTGTAACGATAGGTGTTGCAAAGAATTTCTTTGATTCAAGGTCTGTCAATTCGCAAGGAGCAAATCTTGATGGGAATACTGCTGCATCAGCTGCGCTTGCAAAACCATTTGCTGGTACAAAACCATCCATATATACGGCTTTACCTTTCAAGCTTCCATTTGTGATTTTTCTGATTTCTTCTTCAAGACGAAGTTTTTCATCTCCTTCAGTAGGAATTTCTCCACCTAAAAGTAAAAGTGCGTTTTCATCTCCTGTATTTTGGATATATGCTTCAAATGCTTGGATAGTTGTGTCTAAACCTTTTTGGAAGTCGCCTCTACCCCAAGTTACAAAAACTGTTACGTCTTCGCCTTTTTTAAGTTTTTCTAAATAAGAATCATCAATTTTACCGAAAATACCTACATTTTTAGTGTTACCACTCATTAAACCATTTTCTAATTCTTTTGCAGATATAGTTTTGCCATCAGGAGCATTGTATTCTCCTTCTTCTATTTGGTCGTGTAAGTTTAATCTTTCGATTAAATTAATTTTGTTTTGCATTTTTATTTCTTTTAAGTGTTCAATATCACCTGCTTTAATTTTTGCTTCATCAAAAACAGCAAAAGGTTTAATTGAAGTTGTATTTCCGTCTTTTAATTTGATGTTATAATCTGTATTTAACCATTTGTTGCTCATTGGTTTAAAACCAGTAACATCTGTTGCGTTAAGTGGATTTAGAATACCTCCAACTTGACCATCATTAGCCATTTTTTCCCAAACTGAATGTAATGGTGAAAGAATAGGGCTGCTTGCTAATTTGTCAGAATATCCTTCTGATACTGTTGTAACTGCAGAAACTAAACCTTGTTGTTTTAAAATTAATGGGATTAGTACAGGGTTTGCAGCTCCTGTATCATCAAAAATTTCTGCTGCTAAGAAATTTTTTAAATATTTTTCTTCTTGAAATTTGTCGTGTTCAACTGCATTAATGTATTCTGGATCGTCTTTGATAAGTTCAATTTGTTTTTTTGTTAGTCCGATGTTTACCAACATATTTTTGTTTGTTGTGCTACCGCAATATGTTCCATGTCCTAGGTTGTGACCAACGAATGAACTTTTCATATCTTGATAGTATTCAGCACCTTCTTTGTTTTTCAATGCCATATACAAAGGTATGTATGCAGTTTGGCTATCAGAACAAATAACTGTTCCTGCTTCAAAATCTTTTTGTTGTTCTTGCATAAGTGGCATTAATTCAACAACAGCTCTGTCAAATTTTGCATAAGCAGAACCTTCCCAGTGGCTAGAATCATTGCCTCCGAAGTTTGATGTATAAGAATCGTCACCATAAGGTTTTGGCATTCTTGCTGTTACATCTGTAAATACCATATATACATCAGGTTTTGTTTCTCCTTTTTCGTCTGTTTTACCAGAATCTTTTACGTGGAACATTTGGATTTTATTTTCGTCTTTTATTCCCCAAGCCATATTTTGTTCTTTACCGACTTCTTCTAAAACGACGTATTCTTTTGTTTCAAGAACTTTATCTATAGTTGTTGTAGATAAGTCAGCTTTTGTATAGAAAGGTTGTCCTGCGAATTCGTGAGTTTTTGGAAATCTGTGTACAGAAACTTCTTCTGTTGATTTTCCTTGTTCGTCATATTCGATTTTTCCGTTGTAGTAAGGGATAATCATTGCTTTCTTTTCGCAAGGGAAAGATGTGTAGTCTTTCATAACTGTTCCAACACCACCAACTTTGCAGTAAGGAGGTAATTCTGCACCGACAAATACTACGTGATTTTTATTTTTTCCTTCAAATGAAATTATTGCTGAAGGTTGCATTTTTTGAGTTGCATTTGTTTGTTGAATTTTGTTTGTTTTTCCTCGTTGAGCAGCGTAAATATTAGTTGCATAATTGTTTTGGATTGCAGAAATTTTCATTAAATATACCCCTTATAATAAGACTACTACACTAAAATATAAATGTTGTAAAAAATAAAATTGCCTTTTTTTAGTAATTTTAAACTATTTTGTTTCAAAAGTTAATATTTTAATTATTCTTAAAAAAACACCTGCTCTAAAATTGAAATTTTAAGCAGATGTTTTATATTTTTTAGTTTTATATTTTAACTATTTAGACAAAGATTTAATTTGTTTGTCATAGTAAGTTTCAATTACTGAATATTTTTTTGTTGAAGCTTTCAATTCAAGTTCATAGATTTTTGTTAAATATTTTTTGTCTACATCGTTAAGAACTGTTGAATTTTTAGTACTTGTTATTGCGTTTGAAATTGTTGTTTTTTCTGTGTTGTAAATTTTTAGTGCTTCAGCTTTTCTGTTTTGCATATTAGTAATTGAAGCAGCTTTAGCATTAGCGGCATTTGCACTTGTTTCTTTTGCTTTTGAAACTGCAGTGTTTGCTTTTGTAAGAGCTGAATCAACTTTGTTTAGGGCATCTGTTAAGCTGTCATAAATAGATGCTGCATTAGCTGCTTGAGCTCCAATGATAAT
>JAZLGV010000084.1:0-22100 GCA_045616505.1 Candidatus Gastranaerophilaceae bacterium
GGGACAATTCTATAAAAAAAGCGGAAGGACGGGTATCTGCCGTATGTCCGGCAAGCACCTGTCCTTCTGTTTTGTTGGTTTATTTGAGTTTTTGATGGTTTGCAAATGAAAAGGGGCTATTTTGTTACAGCCCCTTTTATTGTCTTATAAAATTTTAATCACAGGAACGAATTACCATCATTGTGAATTGTGAATTATAAATTCTAATCTCCCTATCACCTATCTATTCTCTTTCCTTCTCAACTACTGTACCAATTATCAATATCTTGGCACAAAATTAAATGTATAATCTATGTTTGCCGCTATAATTTTATTTTGTTCCACCAGAATTCCAGGGATAATATTTTCTAACAACAGCATTGTATCATTTTCTGCGGCATAAGCATCACCTTTTAGAATAAGCAATATATCTTGATCATTTTGAGCATTTCCTAAATAATCAAGCTTCCCTCCCTCACTTAAAATAAATTCTCTTGGTTTTATTAACAGAGTAACATTATTTTTTAAAACCAAAGATATAATATCTTCCTTATATCTCACACAATCTTCAATTTGATACCTTGCTTGTACAAATTCTATATTATATTGATCTTTTATTGAATTTATTGCTTTAATAATTTCTGTTATTTCACTGTATCGGGATTCATTAACTCGACAATTCCTTCTTAATCTTTCTCTAGCTAATTGTCTATTTTTAATCTTTGCACTCTCAACATTTTGATTAATTTTTTTAAAATTTTTCAAATGATTTAAGCATTCATCAATTTCCGGCATTTCTTTATCAGAATCAATATTGGTAATTTCCATAAATCTATGCAATGGTTCAAGAGTAAATCCGTTTGATTTAAATCTTTCTTTATCTTCAGATACATTTACTTGAATCGTTTGTTTCGACAAATAAATATTCTTCATTTGCTCATTATACCGAAGACCTATCCTAAATCCATCTCTTGAATGAGTAAGAAGATACCATGCAGTTTTAACATATTCATAAATATCTACTGCCTGATAAAATTTTGTAGCACTTTTAAAATCTCTATCTCGAGCAAAAGCTTTCAGCCACGAAGGTTTTGTTGTCATTGGGCCAATACCATCACTTGATCCTGTAATAGGTTCAATTTCTTGAGAAGTAACAAGTCCAAAATCTCCCAGATAAATTTCATTATTAATTATAATAATGTTTCCCGCGTGAATATCCCTATGAGCATAACCTGCATCATGAATCTCCTTGATTATCATCCCTAATTGAATTATTAACTCAATTTTTCTTTCTAAGTTAAGTTTAGTAACATTAACATAATCACTCCATGATTTCCCCTTTTTCATTACATACCACACTTTATCGATTGATTTACCATAGTCAACTGCTCCCAATATGTGTAGCTCCGGTTTCAACTTTTTAATCTTTTCATATTCCTCAACTTCTCGTTCAAAGCGCCTTTTCCTTTTGCTATCTTTTAAATGTTTTGGTAAAAGAATTTTAAGCACTAAATTTGGCTCATCTTGAACATCATAAATAGTTCCATTAGCACCAGATATCAACTCTTTACCTTTCGTATATACTTTACCACTTATTCCACAAAATTTTTTTCTAGTCTCAAGTTTACTCTTTTTATAACATCGATACAATTATTCCATAATTCTTGAATTATGTTTTTTGCCTTCTTTTTACTCATAGGCACCACGCTCTCTCTCATCTTCTGCCTGATGCCAATATTCTTTCGCTATAGCAAATAAAATTTCTTTTGCACGAACATATTTCAACGGTAATGCCTTAGCAAAATTTTCATACTTAGCCGCTAATTCTGCCTCTTCTACACCACCATTCATTGAATACACACCCCTGCTATTTAACACCTCAATCATGAAAGCATCACCAATCTTTTTATTATAAATTTCCTCTATTACCTCGCATACGGCATAACACGGCCAACTCCCTTCCTGTTCATTTGGAGAATGCGCCAAAAATTTTCCTAAATAAATTTCTCCTATAGTTTTTCGGTCATCTGTCACCGTTTTTTTTAAAAATGCCTTGCACCATATTTTTAACTCATTCACATCAATCTTACCATTTTTCTCACATGGGCAAAATTTCACATTAAACAAAACATTAAATGCTAAATTGGCTTGATTCTTTTGTTCAATGGTCGGTTCTCTATTTGTTGCACCCAGTTCGCCTTTATATGCCATTTTTATAAGTTCTGCGCTAAAATTAAAATCCACCTTAAGGCTATTTAATAAATAGTATGGTCGAAGCGTTGCACTAAATGTTTTTACAAATATTTCTTCTAATAAAATTACTAAATTAATTTCTTCACTAGAATAATTATCTCCCTTATACACAAATTTAAAAAGTTTATCTATTTTTTCTCTAAACAATTCAATGTTTTGCATATTACCTGTACTTACTATAGCTTCTAAAATTTTCAATGCCTTTCTCGGCGGAATATCATTATAATCAATCAATCTAGCGATTTGATTAAAATTATTATACTGCAACAGATAATCAATAATTTTCTCAAGAAGTTTTTTATCATCTATCTTGAAAAACACATTAAGGGAACACCAATATTTGTTTTTTATCTCTTCTATTTGCCTTTCTAAATATTCAAAAAAGATCGTATCTATGTTTATATGCTGTAATAAGAACACTCTTAATTCTAATGATTTCTCAGCTCTAAAATTCAAAGCAATTGTTTCTAAAAATTTATCTCGTCCTTGAACACCCAAAACTACACCTATATACCCACCAAGCACATCCTTTTTACCCATTTTATAACATTTTTCAATAAAGACCTTATCAAATTTATTATCATAAACAACCTTTGCTATTGTAATCCCTAAACTCCATTGATCACTTGTCAACTCTAACAAATGCAATATATCAAATTCCTGACTAACAATATTATCCCTTAAAATTTTTTCTCGCAGTTCCTCAATGTTTTTATTTCTGCTCTCATACGTTTCTTTATCTATATTCTCAACATGTTCAAAATCTTCCACTTCCCAATAATTTTCAAAAGCATACAAATAGAAATACACTTTGTCTTCATATTGTATAAGGTCAAAAATATTTTCTTTGACATCCTTAACAGTTCTTTCTGAATGAGTTGTATACCCATGCAAATATTTAGAATTATAAATATACTTCCTGACTGTTTTGGAAAAAATATATTTCTTGTTATCTTTAATGTTACTTTGCAATAATTTCTTTATCCTATCGTATACCTCTTCTTTGAATCCGTAATTAATAAAAGAACATCTTTCAAAAAATTTTGCCCATTTTTTTAAATCATCATTGGCACACTGTATAGCAAAGTTAAAATATTGTTTATATGTTTCTACAATTTCAAAATTTGTAACCCGCACCTCTCCATCCTGACGATAATCAAAGTTCTGATAAATTGGTTTTGTAAAAGGAAAATATGTCCCCCCCATAACATCAAATGGGATTATATTCTTTAAAATATTCCATGCTACATTTGGATACGTTTCAACAAAATTTTTTAGTAACTGAATTTTAAAGTTTTTGTCAACACAAAATTCATTAATCCAACCACAATAAAAGTCTGTCAGCATTGACTCAAATGTTTGTTTAGCCCCTCCTTCAGTAAGCTTCGCAACAATTAATTCAACAATTTTGATACTTTTATTCAAAATACTTTCATTGATAAACATTGCTTTTTGCAATGCACTATGAACATTATAATAAAAAACTTTCTCATCAAAATTATTTTGCGTATCTTTAAAAATTGTCCTAAACTCAGATTTCTCATTATTACATTCATTGTATATTTTTTCAATCACAATATCTGGAGCAATCTCCACCATCATCGGCAAAAATTGAGAAATATATTTCCACTCATTTTGGGTGTTAATTTTATCTAAAACAGAACTTATCAAGCCAGAAGCAAACTCTTGATAATCAATTCCAGACGAGGCAATTTTCTCCGCTCTGGAAGTACTCATTATAACCAATGTTAAAAGCAATCCATTCTTCAAAGCTAATGAATACAACCCATTATCATATTGGTATTTTATATCAACACCATCAATTGCCCGTTGGTCAAGCATAACTGTTTCAAACAACTCTCTGAATTGGTTTATTATTTTACAAGTTAAAAACGGATTTAAAACCTGCCATGCACTAAATGGATCTATAACTTCACATAACCACACAAAACTACTTTTATGCTCTCTAAAAAATCTCTCGTGTACCCCATTAGCATTTTTCAAATGATACAAATATTTATCATATTCACATCCCGCCAGTCCTTCCAAAATTTTATAATCATCAAATATACTATTAACATTATTTGGCTTCCATTTACTAAGAAGAAATGCTGGAAAGAAGATTTGCTTATCATGAAAATTCTCCCACTGTGGGGCAACTCTTTTCGATGTTCCAATTTTACGCATCAACGCATAAAAATCATTGTTAGCAAAAGCAATAATCCTGTTGAGTTCATCATTATCAGTAATTTTTTCACTCAGTTTTTCATAAAAATTTCTGCTTAATCGTTTTGGCAAAACAATAGTTTTTTTGAAAATATCATCATCACAGTACTCTGCCTGTGAATATACAAAAATTATTTTGTTATTTTTTGAGGATAAAAAGTCCTCTGTCTCAAATATTGGGATTAAAATATAACCAACAAGTTGTTCAGTGATAATTTGCCATTCTTCTTCATTACCAACAACTAAAACTTTTTCATAATAGTTTTCTTTTAACAACCTTAAAACAAACCCTATGCCCTCTGGACGACTTGGTGCACATAAATAAACGGTCTTGTTGTTACTTAAATCTTTTATCAATTGCTTTTCAATCTTTTCTTCACCAAAATCAAAAAAGTCAAGTGTTAGCTCAAATTTATTAGATTCAGAAAATTTTTGTTCCCATTGATCTATAGTATAAGTGTATCTAAATCTTTGTTCAGTTATTCGTTTTATGTCTTTTAAATAAGAAACTACTTCTGCATGATGTTCTTCGCTCAAATCAAAAAATTTTTGTTCAACAAGTTCAAGATATAGCTGATGGTTTTTAAATTTAACTTCTTCTAACAAATGTTTCTCAAAGACATCTTGCAATACCCCAACCTCATCTTTTTCGTATCCACTTTCCAATAATATAGAACTAATCTTATTTCTCATCGCTGTCCGTAATTCATGTCCGGAAAGGCCATTCCATTCGTTGATTAATTCTTCCTTTTGAGTAATTAATAATTTTTGCAATTTGACATAACAATCATTTTTCTCATAAGCAGCCGTTAAAAGTGCTTTCCAAGAAACATTTACTCCATCTTCCAATTTTAATTTATTAGTCATTACTTTGGTAAACATAGCATACGCTATATTTACCAATTTTGCTATTTCCATTTTGTTTTCTCCAATCAAACATTAGTCATCTTGTTTAAATATAAAATCAACTTGAACCTTATATTAAAAAATCTAAATAAAGTCGAAATCAAATTTTTTTTTAAATTATACACTATTATATGAAAAAAATATATAAAAAAAGGAATGTACAACTACACATTCCTTTTTTGTGTTTGTCTTCCAATTATCGCAATATGGTACTTAAAGAGCGATATGCTATAGAAGTAAGTTATCCTACACATTAATAGTTGGTATGCTTAGCTTACATAGCCCCACTTGACTCCCCAAATAAATCCCTAATTAAACATTTTGTTATTACAACAATAATATTTTTAATAATATCACCACCTCCAACTCTAATGGGACAATATGCTACAATTGCAAAACATCCGATTAATGCCTGCTGATATGAAATTAGATTTCAGAATATTCCTCTAATCAGTATTCCTTTCCCCCCGACAATTAATTTGTAAATATCGCAAATTAATATCAAGAAACTTAACCAGACCAATTATTAATTCTCGCACATTAATAAATTTTTCGTTATTGTATATATTTTTTATATTATCTCTACATTCCATAAACATTTTAATCATATCAAAATTTTGTGAATTTTTAGTATTTATATCATTCAGTTTAAATTTTTCTAACACTGTAATATCAAAATTAAATGACGAAATACAATACAATTCATGAACAACAAATTTTATACACTCTACTAATAATTCCCAATAACACCTATTATTATATAATTCGATTTCTAATTCTTTTTCACCAAAATATCTCATTATAAGCATCACCGTTGTATTATGTTCTTGGAAAACCCGCAAAATATTCTTTGACAATTCATTATTAGAAATTTTAGTAAATAATTCGTTATTAATACTTTTATAATCATATAAACAGCTTCTCATTATAGCAACTGCAACATTATTAATAACATTTTTATTTCCAAATAAATCAGTCTCAAAATAAAAATTTAAAAATTCTTCTTTTAAATGTGCTGAAGAATTACATAGATACATCGCTCTTGCAATAATAACAGCTTGAGCTTGATATATATACATAATAGAATTTACTATATTTTCATTAGGTAACTCAAAATTAAATATTGTTCTATTATCAGAAAACCTCTTAAATAATTCTTTATTATAATTTGAACTAAAATTTCTGAATTTATATTTTACATCACCTTGAGCGTATAACACATTATCCGCAAAAATTTTAATAGCAGCTTCACAATCCGTAAATTTAGGATTTCCAGCATCTATTAAATGCTCAATACCAGTCTTGATTACAATATTCCTATAAATCATTCTTAAAGAATCTAAATCCAAATAAAAATTATCCCTATCCCCATACAAGTCTATTTGCTGATTATCTTGCCCATTATATCCAATTCTTTCAAAAAAATCGTACCAATAATACTTTTCAGAAGATAATTTATTTTTCTCCAAATCTAATATTTTATGTTGCTTCATTTTCCCAATCACATTTTTATATGAATTCACATCAAAGTGTTGTAATAATACTAACATTACAACTACCTTTTCTAATTCCCGTTCTTTCCAATAACCGTCATTTAAATAATTATTAATTTCTATCAATGCATTATAAACACCTCGTGGCGTTACATCATAATCAAAAAGAAACTTGACGTTTAAAGTATATATCATTGGCATTGTTATTTGCCTTAATGCCTGAATAATATTTATATCTATGTTGAAAAACTCTTGGAATTTTTCATCTTTCTTTTTATCTATTTCAAGAAAATTAATAACCAATTCAATTAAATTTAACTTTTTTACGCTAACAACATGTGTAAAATACTTTTGAAAATAATCATCCATATTGGCATCCGTTTGTAATACTTTATTGTTTTCATACGAAATTTGTAAAATTTTTCTAATTATATTTGTATTACACTCGAAAATAATTTTTATTGGACTATTATCTAGATCCACTAAAGTTTCGGAAATGCTAAAAATTTTTGATAAAAGTTCTGCATTACTAATTCTATCTGTATCTTCAAAAAATATAATTACTGGCTTACCTAAATTTTAACAATCAGTTATTATTTGCTTTAACAATTCAGAAGTTTGTTGATCACTGCTATAAAATAAAGAAAAGAATGTACCCGCCCATTTATTTTTTGCGGCAATTTTTTGTAAGATATTAAAATATCCTTGGGCAACTCTATTTTGTGAAAGAACAACTTGAAGTTCACTAATAATATAAAGGGTAATATTTCTTATATCAAACGAAAGTGGTTTAAATCTAATATAAATATAATTATCTTTCTCATCTTCCCGAAAATGGTCCATTAATAATGTTTTACCATTTCCCCACTCAGAATCAACAGTTACTATAGAATACTTATTAATGAAATCTTTTACACGTTCTAATTCCCTATGCCGCTGAACAAATAATTCTGGTAAAATTACATCCTTTTGCCCAGCAATCAAAACGCTGTATATTGCTAAAAGCATTAATATTAAAAATATTGATAATATCAATATTTTTAAAGAAAAAGGAATATTAATCCAAGTCCACAATTCTATTACATATGCTTTAATTTTGTCCGCATCTTCCACATAAAACCCAAAAAAATTTACTAAAATAAGCAAAGAAAGATATAAATTATTCTGCCAATTTTTCCAAAACTTTATATGCAAATAATATCGTAAATGCCAAAAGAAAAATAATATTATAATCACAAAATACAAATTAATATACTTTGCTAAATACAAATTCAAAAAATATCCTGCATAAAAACTTACAAGCAATACAAATATGAAATTAATAAATCGCCAAAATATCGTCATAATACCTCAAAAATATAAAATTTAATAAATCACACACCACTTCAAACTTTCTCCAATTAAATCCCCTTATCCCATTCTCTTTAAATCTCAAATGCTTTTATCTCCCAATAACACTTAATTAAACATATCCAACTGACAATTCTTGCATGAACCAAATTTTCTGACTTTAACAATATCACCATCCATAATATTCCCAGAAATAAGTGAATGATTTAAATCATGCGCTAAATAATTCTTCTTAACAATATTCTGATTATAATTTGCATAACAATATTTACAATGATTTTTGCAAGTATTATACATACCGATATCAATACTGGCAACACAACCACATTCCTCTCTCTGATTCTTATCTTTATCCACATTTAGAGAACATCCTAATAATCTTTCAAACAACCTACGATCAATACAATGCCCATGCTCTATGCCAAATTTCATTAAATCAATACTTTCAGAACAAGATTCCAATTTAATATGATATTGATAAGCAATTTCAGAAAAATATTCTGCTATTTTTCTCATCACATTTGCATTAAGACGTAAAAGCCCCATATCTTTTGTATTATTTTGTGTATTCCTATATAGATCAAGAAAACTGATAACGCATTTTTCAGTATAACCGCTTAATTCCTTAGCTATATACTTAAAAGAATCAATATGCCACTCAATATCATATTTTGATGCTAAAAAAATAGGGTCATAACGCCAAATAACTTTTTCTGGACCAATTAACCTAGATAATTTCTTAAATGTCGGAATAATGACATTCTTCTTGCTTGGTAAATTTTGTTCAACATCCTTTCCATAAGGATTAATCGTAAATTGAAAATAATACGTATATTTTTTTAATCTATCCAACTTATCTAACATAGGAATAGGATTTTTTGTCCAAAAAACAATGCCATCCACAACAGAATTATCCAAAGAAATTCTGCTAATACGATGTATATTCATAGGATTACGCACATCAACAAATCCTTCTTCAATTCTTTTAAAAAACCACTCTGAATAATAAGACGGAATATCAGTCCTTCTGCTTGCACTAATTATCATTATTTCCAACTTTCTTTATTATCATCTGTGCACTCGCACACGATTCAAAAAGATTATAATTATCTTTCAAATATTTAAGCCATACATTATTATCTAACCCATCCATCACAATATCATTCTTATCATACTCAACTCCATATTCAAAATGATTAGATTTAGAATTATTAAAAAAATGATTTTGTGAATATTGTGTATTAGTACAAATTTTTTCCAATATACTATCAAAACATTCACGGCCTCCACCCATTGAACACGATAGATTAATGTCATTACACACTATATATGTTTCGTTTCTTAACTGATCTACATAATTTGCAATTATCTTAATTACTTTATTTATTTCTTTTGATTCCATATTTTTACACATATCAGATAAAACATACTGCAAAACAATTAAATCTGGTTTCCACTGATTCATATTTTGTTCACAAATGTATTGTGCAATATCTTGTGGAAAAACTGCAAATGACCAACCTGAAATTTCTTTCACGATGTTGCGTATATCCTTATGAATATTTTCCCAAATAATAGGATTAATTTCTACTCCCCGGTAATCCAAAGTTTCAAAATGATATTCATTATGTTGCTTCAAATAATCTAATGCCAATAAATCAGTACATGGTCCACATCCTAAAGAAAGCACTTTTAAATTTTCTTTTGTTTTTAAATCTTGCAACATAGAAAAAGCATATATTAATTCGGATGTGTATCTATAAGCATATTTACAAACATAAAAATCCATCATCTTTGTACAATCATAATGCCTTTTTACCAATGCCTCTTTAGAAAAATGAGTAGCTTTCAAACATTCTCCACAATTATGCTGACAAAAATTGCTGTTGGGACAAGTATCACACTCGGCATAATTGTGATATCTTTCATCACATAAATGAACTAATTGACTTAACATAGCTACCTCCACTAATTATTTTCTCTTTTTCCAAAATCTTTTTACTAACTTCTAATGCTCTTTGTAATGCTTGATCCATGTTGTAATACTTGAAATCTATCAAACGACTACACAAAAATAAATTTTTAATGTTCTTAATACTTTTTCCGTATATTCTTTAAAACTCATCAAATTTAAATCTCGCTCTGAAACACTGGGATTAGTATCACACATCCAATTTATATTTAACTCTTTATCATCAATTCTATCCCCAAATAATCTGTCTGCCTATTCTCCAAATTTTACGTAATGCTCTAAATGGTAATTTGAATATAAATTTTATTTTTGAAAGAAAGATATTAATTGTGCTATAGTCATTTCTTCCCCATTTTTTCATAAAATCATTAAAATTTAAATTAATATAATCATTCCAAAATGCTTCATAATCAACTGGTTTTTCTGCATGACATTGCAATCGCGGTTGCATAACACATGAAATATCTATATCTTCTATATTCATCACTTGCTCTATATACTCTATCATATTTTCCCCTTTATCTGTATTTACTAATACTAAAGACGCACCTGTACGATTAACTAATTTGGGATATTTTTTATCTCCTCCCCAACAATCACCTATAGTAATATCACTAGTTCTTAATAAACTAGCATAACCACAATTCAAACAAGAAGCCCTATTATTATTATAGAAGACATTAGCATATTCATTTGAAAACAAACAGTTACCATCAGCAAAAACTATTTTTTCAACATGTTCCCCCCATGAATACTTACCTTTTTCCCTAAAATAAAATTCTCTAACTTCCTTTTGAAATTTTATTTTTAAGTATTCTATATACTTCTTGAAAAACCCTGGGGAACAAACACTATGACATACAATATCACACACAAACAAATTTTTAATACCTACATTACTAATTTTCAAAAAACTTTTTAATCCATCACATTGGCACCCAGTACCAGAAAATAATACCTTTTTCCCACTTTCCAAATCTTGTTTGACCTGCTGAAAAATGCCAGTTATATTACTTTGAACATATTTTGATTTTCTGCATTTATTTCGCATTTCAACATTATCTGCCCTATGGTGTCTTACAACAAAATCAGCATCCAGCACCGCCCCATAAACAACACCGCCTTCAGCTAAAATTACATCAGATATTGCTGTAAACGCTCCACCTGACCTGCTTTCTGCCACAACCTCCTTATCCTTATGCTTGGCAACTTTAACTTGAAGATAACTATGTCTGCCATCTTCTTTGTTGAAATGACATACTTTTTTACATAACCCACAATCAATACATTTTCCTTTGTTGATTTGCGGATAAGAAAAGCCACATTCATCTGCAACCATTGAAATAGCTTGTTGAGGGCAGATAGATGCACATGCTGTACACCCGCAACACATGTCTTTCTTTTCAAACACTGTTTCCATATTTCTTCACCAACCTGCTTACAAATCCTTTAACAATACTTCTTTCCCAATCGTCAAGTGCCAAACCATATATCAGCACACTTAAAATTAGAACTGTCATGGATACATTAAAGCATAAACAACCAAATGTTTTTGCTTTGGAAAAAAATTCAAAACCTAAAAACACACAGATACCTGTAATCAAAGCCATCGGCCATACTGCTTTTTTTATAAAGTTCATAATAGAAAATTTATATATCAGTTTGAAATTAATCAACCGGGCAATATCAATTAAAACACTTAAACCAATTGCAACAACAAACGGAACAACAGGATTATTAAATTTTTCTAATAGCAGAAACGACAAAGGTAAATTTAACAAAGAAATAATTCCAACAGTCAACTGATAACTACGGATTTTTCCTATTGCCATAACCGCGGTATAAAACGGATCCGCAATGCTTAAAATCAATACATCAATCAATGCTAACTGTGCGAACAAAACAGTATATTGCGGTATTGCGCCAAGCCAAAGAGTCAATACATATTCACAATTCAATATGAACGGTAATGCAACAATCAGCAATAAAAAATAGGACGATTTTGCTGAAGCGGAAATCAACTTCATATATTTAACATCATCATGGCTGGCATACGCTTTAATAATTTGCGGGTCAACTGCTTTCAAAAAATTCTGTGAAAAAGACATTATAATTGTTCGCAACTGAAATGCAATGGCACGTGCCGCATTAATAACTGTACCAAAAAAGATGTTCAAAATAATATTAACGCCCTGACTTTTCCCAATAGCGGCAAGTGCCCCTATCAAATTCCAACCAAATAGTGAAAATACATCATTATATTTTTCTATATCCTTACAAAAATAAAATTTAAGAAATCTATACATATACAAGCAATTTGTAATATAGGTTACCCAAACTGCAAGACCTACACCAAACATTAACCATGCATAAACATCCAACTTATTTTCATTAACAATATACAATGTATATGCAACAGCAACTTTAGCAATTCCTTCCATTATTGCTACCAAAGAATATACCGAAAATTTTTCGTCTGCTAAAATTAATGCTTCAAAAGGAATTTTTAAAAATTCAAGAACAAATAAGGCAATTGAAATCTGATAAATTAAAAATATTGTGCTTGACCGACTATAATCAAGATTCAGTTTGTTCATAACAAACCACAACCCAGCCGTTTCTGCTATAAGCAAAATTATAATTGCAATTCCTGCACAAATACCTAAACTGACAGAAAATGTTTCATTAAGTTTTTCTTTATTACCTTCTCCAAAAGCAACAGCAAAATCTCTTTGAAAAACAATTATCAATGTTCCTGATAAAAAACCAAACAACCCAATACAACCGCCAACAACATTATATGTGCCATAATCAGCAGCACCAAGAGCATTAAAAACTACCCGATAAGTAAATATGGAAATCAAAGTAAGCACAATCATTCTAAAATACAAATAAAATGTATTTTTCAGAATAACTTCAGTCCTATTTAACATGAGAAAAGACCTTATCTAAATAATTGTATGAATCTTCTCGCATTTTTTCCAAAACCGAATTAATCTTTTCATAATTCCACTCCCAGTCATACTTTTCAGAAAAACTTTTACATTCTACTAATGGATACCTTAACCCTAATTTATCAATTAAACAAGAACATTTATCTAAAATAAATTGCGTAGGTTGAAAAATTATCCTTTTATTGAATATCAAACCAAACATTAGTCCATGAAAAGTGGTCGTCATAACCGCATCTGCATTTTTAAACCATCCCACCCATTCAAACGGAGTTAAGTTATCTTGATGGATGTTAATATCACACCAATTGTTTTTATCATCTAAACTATCTAAACATACCAATTTTACATTATGCTGACTACTATAACTCGTTGCACCCTCTATTAATTCTTCTGAAAAGCTGCCGCCATACACTATGATGTAATTCTCTTTAATATTAGGTTCAACAATATTTTTATCTATATTAAAATTCCAGAGAAGTGTTGGGTCTAAAACCACATTTACATCTTTTGGGATATTATTTTGAATTATTTGTTTTGATTTTTCATCTCGCACAGAAATAAAATCAAGTTGTTCAAGTGAATCTTTAACCCATTTTGGTACAACTGCATTAGCTTTAATCGTTCCAAAACTTGGTGCATAAGCAATTTTTGTCTTTGCATTTATCCCATCACCGAACAACATCTTATCGTTATCAAAAAATGAAATGCTATAGTCCCAAATAATATCACTGCCTAAAATAAGAACGTCCAAACTATTTTTTCCACAAACATCTTCTACTTTGAAACAAGGAAAAATTTTATAATAATTTAAAAACTTTCTGATAGTGCAATAATGCTTCGTCTTAAAAAAATTGCTAAAAAGATTAAAATAAAATTTAGGATTAAAAACCCAGCAACGATAGTTTTTGTTTACTTGTGAATAATACACATCATAATGTCTTTTACTTAAATGAGCGACCTGCCTTACATCGTTGTCCGGATATCTGTTTTCTACTATTTTTTGCATAGCATACGCTTGCAAAAATGTCCCATAATTTGGAACATTCCAAAAGGATAAAATCCCAATTTTTTTCATAAATTACCTCCATCATTATCATCGTAATTGTTCATAGCCAATTTCAATTTTACTAAATATTTATATGCTGAATAATCAACTGCTGTACATTTCATTTCATGCCTGTAAAAATATTCGTCATCACGTGGATTAATCTCAAAAAAAGCATCTCCTCTTATTTTTTTTAAACAATATTCTTTATAAGATTTTGAAAAATAATGATTAATTTGAATTGGGAAATCATCATTCCCCACTAAATCATGTTCCCAAAAAGTTAATTTCCCAAAACAATTAACTGGTGGAATATCTATTCCGAATACACTAACCCAAAACTTATGCCCAAAAAATATGTTTTTTGCTGAATTAATATTTACAGCAAAAGAAGTATTATAAAAACATTTACCGATATCCAAATACTTCGGCCAGCATACAACAAAATCTTCTGCCACAAGACCTTTGACATCTCTACCAATATACCCCGATGAGCCAAACAACCGCCAATAAATAGCAACCGAACCATAGTTAGAAAATTTTTCCAATACATTAAAAATATTGTCCTCTTGCTTGGGAATTATAAATTCATCAATATCAATAAACCCAAGCCACTTTGTTTCTTCGGCAAATTTTGCAATACAATCATGATATGCCGGCATTTGCTGTTGTGTTCCCGGCCAATCAATCAATGTAACTAACCCGCTATCAATATATGGTTGCAAGATTTGTATATAATTATCGTCAGAATCATTATTGTATAGATAGAAATGCTCAACCCCAACAATATGATTGAATTCCAACCACTCACGCAAATATGGTGCTTCATTTTTAAATATAGCACAAACAGATACATTATATTTTTTCTTTGTTTGTTTTGGACGAGCAAGCAACAACAAAAATCTATACCACAATGATGCTATTGGGTATAAAACTTGTTTAACGACATACTTTAAATTCACATCCTTAGGTCTGTCAAATATAAAATATTTATCTTCGCTAAGCATTTTAAAACCTCATAAATTTTATTATCACTTTATCTTTTATCATATCCACAAGTATTCCAAACATAAAAACTCCAATTATGGATAATATTGCATACAAAGCAAAATAATTTGACTGCCATTGAACTGATGCAACATGAAAAATTTTTTCCCACAAAAATTCACGCAACATTGGATGCTCATGTATCAAATAAACTGCTAACGTACTTTTGGCAATTTTATTGATTGGCAAATTCAAAAAATCCTTTTCAAGCAAAAAATAAAGAAAGAAACCAATTGTTGAAATAAATCCCATCACACAAATAGCAAACAAATTACAAAAGACACTAACATAACGCATATTGACTATATTACTAAATACAACATAACCAATCCATCCTGCTAGTCCCACAATCATCCAGTTAAGATTTATCAATTTTATTTCGCTTTCATAACGCTTAATCAGTGCTCCAACAATATAATAATTTACTCCAATAACTACACCCAAATAAGGAACTATTACTGCTCTAACAACAGCATAATAACCAATAGATAAAATCACAAAAATAATTGCCTTGCGTATATCTAACCAATTAACAAATCTATTTATTGCCGATTTCATTAACAAAACCATCACATACACCGAAACAAACCAATATGTAGAACTTGCCAACGGAAAAATTCCCCGTACTATACTCTTAATACCCCCCCCCTTATATAAAACAATATATAGCATTAATCCGAAAAATGCATAAAAAACTGTATTGAACACAACTCTTGCTAAACTAATTTTATCGGACTGAATCCCATAATATCCTGCTATCACAAAGAATAATGCCACGCCAACAATCCCGCCCGGCAACAATAACTGGGCAATACATTTATTAAGATATGTTCCACAATAATACGCATTATTAACAATATTCACATCGTAATGTTGCTGCACACCATAATACACAAAGTGATGTGCGACTATCATCAACATTGCAACAATTCTTAATAATTCAATTGCTGAATTTCTCTTCAATAATTTTTCTGCCACTATATATCATCCTTTTATCTTGCGAACAACCATACCAGCCACCATTCTCATAACAACAAAAGGCACTCAAATTTTCATCCCTTTAACCACATTCCAAACTTTTTTTACTAAAACCTTTATCCCAATTCTCAAAAAATAATAAACACTCCACAACTTATAACACATAACATCACAATGCCCACATGTTTCTAAAATTATTTTTTCCTTATTATCAAATGAAAAAAAGTACTTATCATCAAACTTTACAATATTTTCCCAGTATGCACAAAATTTAATTATGCCATATTGAATTTTATCATAAGTACACTTACCAATCACTCCCTGTGATAATAAATTTAGGGTCATTGTCAAATATATACGAACAAAATTATCAATTAAATTATAACCACCCTTTTTTTTAAGAGGAAGATTTTCAACATAAGCAACATCATCAACAATATATTTTTTTTTATCATATAAAGAATATAATAATGTCGTATGGGGGAACATCCGATCAACTGCTATACCACTTAACATCAATTTATCAAAATCACTTTTATTTATAGAAAAAGCACTGCTCCATGTTGAATAATAATGAATATTCCCCAGAAAATCATTAAAATTGTCAAATGTCAATTGTTTATTTTTATTTTTTAATGACCCCATCGAAAAGAAAATTTGAAAATCTTCACTTTGATTATATCGCACACTATCAATAAATTTTTGTAGCATACCTGGCTTAAATTTGCTGTAATCATTATGCAATTTAAGAATATTAGCACTACCCAATTTCAATGCTTCAATAGAATTCATAAACCCTTTACAATTAGATTTTTTATAGACAAGGTTACTAATATTTCCATACTTATTTTCTATTAAATTTTTAGTTTCGTTTGTTTCTGAATTATCAGAAATACATACCTCAAACAATGAACTATCCACACCTTGACTATAAATGCTCTGCAACATAATATCTATTATTTCAGAACGCTTACATGTCGGTATACATATAGACACAGAACATTTACTTTTCATACCCTCTCCCATTTCCCGTCCTTCCAAATCTTAACTACCTTTGCCGGTACACCGACAACAATAGTATTGGGGGGAACATTCCCTTTAACCACAGAATTTGCACCGATAATTACATTATCCCCAATATGCGAACCGGGAAGAATGGTTACATTTTCCCCAACCCACACATTTTTGCCAATAATAACTTCTTCACATCCCAAATCACGCTTGGCAACTATCTCATTAACATCACTCTGTTTGTCGCCACGATACCAACCATGATAATGGTCAGTAACATATATGTTACTGCCAAACAAACAATCATCACCAATTTCAATATACTTGGCACAGCCAATATGAACTTTATCATTAAAAGAAACATTATTGCCAACTTTTAGTAACGGCCCTGTCTTTTTGCCATTGTATTCAGTTATCATTTCAATACGACACCACCGCCCCGTGCCTAATGAGCCGATCTGCATATATTTCAACCCAGTAATCCAAGATGAGCAATCTGCCGTAATGCGATATTTACGCAAAAAGAAAAAACTATAGATCTTGTTAATAACTCTTCGCCACACAATAGTCAATCCCAATATTTTATTCTGTTTCCATTCCCTACCTAATGCACGGAAAAACTTTATAATTAACATTTATTATAACCCCTTCTGTCAGCCACAAAAAACTGTCGCTGACACTTCCCCTGACTGGGACGGCAAAACACCCGTATTGCTCTTCGCAATCCACCCTCTTTACAAAAGAGGGCAAGTGCCACACTAATGCGAAGTTATCTAAATCATAATTTCTACCTTTGCAAATATCTTCTGTTGCGTTCCAATTCACGGACTGACTAATTGTTACAATTTTCCCTCTTCTTGAAGAGGGTGGCTGCCCACAGGAACAATGGAGCAGACGGGTGTTTTTGTTTATGCGAAGCATTTATATTCTACCCATCACTTCCCTGTCAATCGCTAGGCACACTCCCTCTAAATTGTGATTTATATCCCAATTTGTAAATCTGAGTACTTTCAATCCCATGTGTTCAAGATATTTTGTCCGCTCTTCATCATGAAACTTCGCATCCAGTTCATAGTGCTGAGCACCGTCTATTTCTATTACTAATCTTGCCTTATGGCAATAAAAATCCACAATGTATTTGCCCAGCGGCTTTTGTCTTGTAAAAGTTACTTTGTATTTTCGCAAATATAAATGCCAAATTTTTCCTTCTTCTTTAGTTTGTTCTTTACGCAAGCGTTGGGAATTTCTTTTGTTATGTCGTTCATAAAGAATTTTTACATATTCTGTTGGTTTGCCTTCTTCATTTCTGATTTCTATATTCATTTTTTCTATATAAACACTTCGTGTAGACCAAAACACCCACCGTTCTTCTATGTCCCTATAAACGGTTCCCCCTCTTCAAGAAGAGGGAAAATTTTGCACGCACCGACCAATTCCCGTTACGGCAATTATCAATGTAATACCAAAGTTCTTTTTCACTATCCAACCGCATAATAAGCCGCAAATGCGACCAACTTAATTCTCTACACACTGTGTAGAGAATGTTTTCATCCGGAAAAGTCATATAAAATTGCCTAAAATTCCAAAGTTGGGCAACAGACACACCTCTGCCAAACTCTGCCGACAATTTAACAGAAAGGGTTTTAATAAGTTCTTCACCATATCCTGCCCGTTCAGCACCGTGCTGTTCCTGCAAAACAATTCGCCTGCCAATATACCAATAAGCCAAAACCATTGTAGAGTTGACCTGCCTAAAAGCATAATTTCTTGCAGAACGTAAAATATTACAAATATCCTGCTCGCAACTGTCTGTACAGATTTTAAATTGTTTGACATCAATTTTCTTATTCATATTCTTATATTTCTCAATTATAACCCCTTCTGTCAGCCACCGAAAAACTGTCGCTGACACTTCCCCTAACTGGGACGGCAAAACACCTGTCTTGCTCTTCGCAATCCACCCTCTTTACAAAAGAGGGCAAGTGCCACACTAATGCGAAGTTATCTGCAAACTGATATTCTTCACTTAATTTTCTTGACTTCTTCTTCCAATTCTTCCAAATCCTGTTTATCTGCTATTAAAGCATCTGACTTTTTACGTCTGTTATCAAATTTTTCGTATTCAGTATCAACAAACTGTTCCATATCAGCATGAGATATATTACCATTTCCTTGCAACAATTCAATATCATTGTCCAAAAGTAATTTATCCACCACCGTCTGCCAATAACCAATGGTTAAATCTTTGCGAAGTTTTGCCCTAAGTTCGGCATTTTCCAAAAAAGCAGAAACTAATTGGTTAAGCACTTCTATTTCATCCTTTGTCAAATAATTTTTGGCTGTATAAATGTCTTTTTTACGAACAACCCGACCTTCCCAATTAGTTAATGCCATGTTGGGTTTTGTCCCGTCAGCACGGTTAAAAACTAATTCTGCCGCTGTCATTCCCGTAACACCATAAATCAATTTGTTTTGTGTTTGGGCAAAAAACATTTGGATATCTGTATCATTAGAAATATAATCACTGGACAAAGCAAACAAGTCACGCAATTTTTGATAAAAACGTTTTTCACTGGCACGAATATCTCTGATTTCGGCCAATAATTCATCAAAGTAATCCGGTCTGCCGTCAGGGTTTTTTAACCGCTCTTTATCTAAAACAAAACCTTTTTGCAGATACTCTTTTAATGTCGTATTGGCCCATTTGCGAAACTGTGTACCCCTCACAGAACGTACACGAAACCCGACAGCCAAAATTACATCAAGGGAATAATAGGCAACATTGTATGTTTTCCCATCATTGGCAGTTGTCAAGTATTCCTTGACAACTGAATCCGTGTTTAATTCTCCATCTTCCAAAATGTTTTTTATATGCAAACTTATATTTTGCTTAGATGTTGCAAACAATTCTGCCATTTGTGCTTGGTTAAGCCATATTGTGTTATTGTCAGCATAAAGTTTAATGGCAGATTTCCCGTCTTCAGTTGTATATAAAATAAATTGATTATTTCCCATTTTTCCAATAAATTACCGATTATAACCCCTTCCCCTAACTGGGACGGCAAAACACCTGTCTTGCTTCGTTCCTTGTATCCACCGGACACAATTCAACTCTTTGCTTCTTATTGGACACAAGCAAAGTTCTTACTCTTTAATCAGTAAGCCCGTTTAGCAAAAATTTTTTCAACTTTATATGTTGCATTGTGCTTGTGGAATAATCTATTTCATCATTGGTTATCAAAATCTTTTTACTCAGGTTATCTATCTGTGCCAAAGCCCTTGTCTCCCTTTCATAGGTTTTGGTTTCCGCCACTGAGTAGGCAACTTGAATATAATGCCTTAATCCGTCTTTTTCTGCCAAAAAATCAATCTCCCGCTTGCCGTCCACATACACTTTTAAAGCATATCCATGATAAAGCATTTCGTTATAAACAATGTTTTCCAAATTGTGGGTAATATCATAACGCCCACCAAAGGAATTGATGGAATTAAATGCCACATCCTCGTCATAAAGTTTTTGATAAAATGCCAACTCCCTTTTGTTCTTCTTGGAATATTGCGGCAAAGCATTCACAATATAGGCCTCCTTAAGATATTCCAAATATTTAATTATTGTATTGATAGAACAGGAAACATTTTCTTTTTTGATATAATCATAAATTGATTTAACCGAAAAAATACGGGCATTATTTTTTAAAACAAAAGCCGTCACCCTCCGGAACAAATCTATCCGTCTGATGTTGTAACGGGTGATTAAATCATTATAAATAATGGTATTTTGCAAGTCTTGCAAATAAGTTTTTTGCGCCTCCGCTGTAGGCAATTCCAGCCGTTTGGGAAATCCTCCCCACACAAGATAGTCAGCAACAGAAATTTCTTTGCCCAGTTCTTTTGCGTACTCCACCAGTTCTGTATAGACAAAAGGCCGTACCCTGACACTTACATATCTGCCGCTAAACTCTTTGACAAATTCCCGTGCCAATAATTTGGAATTGGAACCGGTAATAAAAAGGGATAGGTTTTTTAACCGCAGTGTCCGTACCGCTTCCGACCAACCATCCAAGTTTTGAATTTCATCCAAAAACAAAAAAAATTTCTTTTTACCCAGTTTGGGAAGAATATACCTTATCAATCCCTGCCCATTTTTTATTTCACTTAAAACTGTTTGGTCTTCAAAATTCAAAGCCAAAGCAGGGCAACCGTTTTTTTGCAGTTCCGTCTGTGCCTGCTCCAAAATAACCGATTTACCGCTACGGCGGATTCCTGTAATTATTTTGATTAAATCAGTATTATAAAAAGGTCTGAGTTGTTGCAAATAGTGTTCCCGTATGATCATTGTTTTAATTCCTCTAATGAAAACTTTTGTGATTTTTTAGTTAGTTTTCATTTTAATGAAAACTTTTGCGGGTGTCAATAAAATTTTTCAGTTTAAAACCCACCATTCGCTACTTCGTCTCCTATATCCACTGGACACAATCCTATTTTTCCCTAAAAGAACACATTATTCCTATTCCTGGCTCACTTGTGAGGATAACCCGCAGTTGTATGGCGAATAACTTAGGATAGACCTTTTAATCATAGGGACTTTTGCTTGAATTGTTTTTTATTCCTTATTCTTCATTCCCTATGCCCTACACCCTATGCCCTATGCCCTACGCCCTACGCCCTACGCCCTACGCCTTATGCCCTATGCCCTATGCCTTATGCCTTATGCCTTAATAATCATATTATACCTTATTATAAAAAAAAAGGGGCTGTAACAAAATAAAAAACAGAAAAGGACGGAAACGGGAAAACAACCCGACACCGTCCTTTTTGTATTCATACGGAAAAACAAAAGAAAAAGAAGCCCCGAAAGGCCCCAATTTCTGGTATAGTTAGCATAT
>JAZLGV010000085.1:0-50659 GCA_045616505.1 Candidatus Gastranaerophilaceae bacterium
ATACAAACAGTATATAAAAAAGCAATATTTTTTATACCAATGTTTTTATAATAGTGTAAGACAAAACAAAAGCCGAAAACAAAAGCTAAAAAAGATTTTCATTTCACTTTCAAAATACACACACTTCACATTACGAGGAATCAAGAAAAATTTTGCATTCCATGGCCGGTTCAAAAGACAGGCCTTTTTTTTGCGATAAATTTCTAATATTTCAAAAATAAAATCAAATTACTTATTATTATGTGCAATCATTTCTGACATCATTGATTTAGCTTTATTTAATTGAACATCACGCTTTTGTTTAATATCACGCTCTGTTAATTTCACAACCACATCTGGTTCAATACCTTTTTTATTTATATCGTGACCTTGTGGAGTAAGATATTTTGCTATTGTCAAATTCAAGCCTGTTTCATTTGGCATTGGTATAATTTTTTGTACCATACCTTTTCCAAAAGTCTTTGTACCAACAAGAGTTGCTTTATGATAATCTTTCAATGCACCAGAAAAAATTTCGCTTGCACTTGCAGAACCTTCATCAACCAAAATCAAAACAGGTTTATCAATCACTGATGTATTTTTTTGTGCATAAACATTTCGTTTTATACCGCTTCTACCTACAATACTTACAATATTACCTTTTGAAATAAACAAGTTTGATATAAACACGGCATTTGGAAGTAAACCACCTGCATTTCCTCTCAAATCAATTATCAAACCTTTTGTATCTTTTGTTTTATCCAAAGCTGATAAAAATTCTTCTGATGTTGTCGAACCAATAAAACTCAATATTTGAATATAACCGATGTCATTTAAAATTTTACTTTTTACAGTTTTAATCTTAATTTCTTGTCTAACAATTTTTTTTACAAAAGTTTTTTTCTTTCTTACTATTGTTAATTGAACAGATGTACCTTCTGGACCTCTAACTATGTCTGCAACCTGTTCTATTTTATAACCTGTTATATCTTTATCGTTTACTTTTACAACTAAATCACCGCTCTTCAAACCAGCTTTTTGTGCAGGTGTTCCTTCGATAACACTTACAATAAGTGTTTTACCAGAATGTTCAGTGATATTCACCCCAATTCCTGTAATTTTTGAACTTATTGAAGAAGTTTGTTCAGAATAAGTTTTTTTATCTAAATATTTTGAATAAGGGTCATCCAAACTTTCTATCATTGTGTTTATTGCTACATTTGCATCTTCATCTGTCAAAATTTTACCTGCATAATGTTTTTTCCAATAAGACCAATCTTGACCGTTTAATTTTGAATCATAAAAATTATCTCTAATAACACGCCAATTTTTGTCAAACAACTTTTGAGAAGTTACTTTTTGTCTATTTAACAAATCGTCTGTTGTAACAGTAGTATTTGTTGAAAAATCTCTCAACAAAACTTTGTTAAACATAAACAAAACGAATACTAAAGATATAAAAATTAAAAGTTGTTTTTTCATACCTTTATTTAATATTAATCAATCAAAATTTTCAATAGTATCTTTTTACAAATTTTGGACTACTTACAAATCTTCAAACCCTGGAGAAGTTTCAGGAATATTTTGATAACTTTCATTTGTATGAACAGTCTTTTTAATATATTTATTTGTATAATTTCCTTTTTCAAAAAGTTTTTTCAAAGTCATTTCCCTTTGCACCAAAGCATCTTGATCAAGTTCATAGTCAGGATACAACTCTAACAACTCACACCAAACAGCAGCTTCCATTGTCCAAGCATAAGTTTCTTCTGCCAAAGAATTATATTGATCTTGGTGACATGCCTCGTGTGCTAAAAGTGCCGCAATCGCTATTGCTGGAGAATGATTATGTTTTTGATTTACGTAAATATATAACGTATTTCCTTTTCTCCAACCCAAAGCATCGAAACTATCATATTCTGGTTTTACAGCTTTCAAATCTTTAAAAGATATTTTTACAGATTTTCCTGTCAAATTTTTTCCTAAAATTGCATTTCTTGAAAATTCACCAGTTGTACCTTTCAACATATCAAGTGCAACAATAAAAATATCTTCTTTTGCACAACTTGTATAATCTCCTTTTATTTCCTTTATATAATCAGGAGTATATTTTGCAGGAAATAAAGGATTTGCTGGTTTTTTATCACTTGTAACAGACAAATCATCTGGCTCAAAAATATTATTTGATTTTTTCACTTCAAACTTATAATTTTTTTCACTCTTTACATTATCAGTAGATTTTTCTGTTTTTGCAAATGCGAAACCTTGCATTAAAACACACGATACAACTATCAAAATCCCTAAAATCTTTTTCATAAAACCTCAACTTTTTATACTTATATTTACAGTATAACATTCGTTTTTAAATAGTCAAAAATATAGCATTTTGCAAATTTTACAAGACATGATAAAATTTCACTTAGTTAAAATTCTTATTTAAAAATATGGATAATTTTACAGAAAAATTTATAGATTTTAATATAAAAAAAATAATGCTTGCAATATTCTTCAGAGGTTTTGCCTTTCTTTTGCCTGTACTATTTTTATTTTACTTAGATAACAGTCTTACAAAAGAACAACTTTTTCTTTTTCAAGGATTATACTATATTTTATACTTAATTTTACAAACTCCTTTCGGATATTTAAGCGAATATCTTTCAAGAAGAAATGTATTTACAAGTTCACTTATTATACATGCGACATCATACCTTTCATTCGGATTAATCGGGGGCTATATTGGAGTTTTAACGGGAACTTTACTTCAAGCAATCGCTAAAGCTCTATATGATAGTTCTGCATCTGCTTATATTTACGACTACCTAAAAAGTTTAAACAAAGAAGAACGTATGGTTAAAACTTGGGGAACAGTAAATTCTTGCCTATCACTTGGCACTACAATTTCAATCATTCTTGGTACATATTTATACACCCGAATACCAGTAAAAAATCTTTTATTAATAAACTTTTTTATAGTTTTTGTTGGAGGTATTTTACTTTTAACCTTACCAAACATAAAATCAGCAAGAGAAAACAAAAAAATTCCAACAAATATTTACACAAACCTTCGCAGATTATTAAAACTTACATTGGGGAAAAAACAACTACGTTACTATATTCCTTACGCAGGATTATTAAATGCTTTTTCAATATTCTTTGCAATGAGTTTTCAAATATTAATGAAATACGCACTATTTCCAGTTGTTCTCTTTGGAACAATATCTTTTATCAATCACGGTTCACGTGCGCTATCAGGATTTTTTGCAAACAAAGTCTATACAGCGTTAAAACTTAAAAAACTTTTATTAGCCACATTTATACTTACTATTTTAAGTTTTTTAGGAATTTTTGGATTTTTACATATTAATAACACAATTATTAGATTATGTTTAATTATATTTATCTGCTTCTCTATTTGCATACAAGTTATCTTTTCTATAGTGCATTTAAGCAGATTACACAAATTCATCCCTTCTACATATAGAAGTTTATCTAGCAGTTTGAATGCTTTTATTGTTGCATTTGCAACATCAATTTTATTTCTTTCTACAAAGCTGATTATTAACAGCATAAAAACAGATATTTTTTACTTGATATATTTCCTTATTTTCACTATTTTTGCTACAATATTTATAGTAAAAATTCAGAAAGAAAATTTATATAAAGAATAAAAATTAAATGCAAAACAAGGAGAAACTTTTGATAAATAAATCTTTAGTTATATTTTTTATAATTGTATTATCTATATTTTGCATAACAACAACGGTTTCAAAAAAAAAAGAAATCGCACAACAAAATAAAAGCACCGTAAATCTTTATTTTAATATTGATGACAATTACGTTGATTATTTTTTAGTTACAGTATATTCAATATTTAAAAACAATCATTCAAAATCAAATATACATATATATCTTGTAGAAGATGATTTATCAGAAAAAAACAAACAACGAATTACTAATTTTGTTGAAAAGAAACACAAACAAAAAATTGATATTTTGCATTTTTCAAACTATGAAAAAATGTTCAATCCAAAATCTTTTCACTATATTAAACACATAAGCAAAATTTCATTTGCAAGAATTTTTATTGGCTCTTTATTACCAAAAGATATAGACAAAGTAATATATCTTGATGCAGATATATTGGTAAGAGAAGACATAAGCAAGTTATATAATATAAATATTGATAACTTTACGGTTGGAATGGCATCTTACTTAGAAGAACAAAGCCCTTTTGGAAGCTATAACGGTGGTGTAGTTCTTATAAATTTAAAAAAATGGAGACAACAAAAAATAGAAGAAAAACTTTTGGAATATACTCAAAAAGCTATCAAAGAAATAAAAAAAACAGACATAAACATTCAACCAATAGACCAAGATGCTTATAACATCATTTTAAAAGGCAAAATTTATCCACTTGATTCAAAATGGAACACATCTTCACTTATGAGAGTTAACAATATTTATACTCACACTTCTAAAGAAGTAAATTGGGATGACAACGCATACATAAATCATTTCTACGGATATATAAAACCTTGGACACTATTTCCTTTTGCAAGACAATATTCTTTATACTATGTATATTGGCTTCAATCTGGAGAAATTAAAAGTATGCTAAAAACATTCTACGAAGGTTTTAAAAGAAATATACATTTCAAGGAAATAATCGAGAATGATAAAAGATTATCTTCTCAAATTCTCCGCACCCCTTAAATAAACAAATTTTGGGATAAAATCATTTGAACAATTCAATACAATTAATATTCTCAAACATTTTGGCAATGAGTTTGGAACATCTAATTCGTGATAACACATCATTGCAACCTTATCAAATCCTAAATCTTTACGTGCAAACTTTGCAGGAAAAGCTGCGTTCAAATCATTTGTAAGAGTAAAAATAACATGCGAAATATCATCGATATTAATTGAATTTTCGTCTATCATTTTTGATAAAAGCACAACAGTTGCATCTTTTATTGCATTTTCTGTATTTTCGTCAACAGTAATAGCACCTCTGATACCTTTAGTCATAAATATCACCCGCTTTGATTTTTGAACCGTTTGCCCAATCTCTTGCGTTCATTATACCTTTACCTTCAGGTTTTACTTTTTCAACAAGCAATATACCTTTTGTTGTTTGAACTTCTATACCTTGTTTTGTAATAGCCAAAACTTTTCCACCAAGACCTGAAGTTTCTTCATTCAAGATTTTTGTTTGCATAAGTTTTAACATTTTACCGTTATAAAAACAATGAGCGCAAGGAGCTTTATACAAACCTCTTACTAAATTGTGAATTTGTCGAGCAGAAAAAGTCCAATCTATTTTTGCTTCTTCTTTTTTGATTTTTGGAGCATTTGAAACACCTTCTTCTGATTGTTTTTCAGGAGTTATAGTTTTTTCTATTAATCCAATTAAAGTGTCTTCAATAAGTTTTGGAGATTTTTCAGAAATAATATTATATAAATCTTCAAAATTCATTTCATCTGGAATATCAATAATTTCTTTTTTACAAACATCCCCACAATCTAAACCAACCTCTGTTATCATTGTGCAAATTCCTGTTTGCTTTTCACCATTTATTAACACTCTTTGAATTGGATCAGCACCTCTATATGCAGGAAGCAATGAGGCATGAAGATTAATCGTTTCGTATTTTGGAATATCCAAAACTTCTTGAGAAAGAATTTGTCCAAACGCAAAAGTCACAAAGAAATCTGGTTGTAATTTTTTGATTTCTTCTTGGATGTCTAATTCTTTTCTAATTGATTTTGGTTGAAAAACAGGAATATCATGTTCTAAAGCATATTTTTTTATAGGAGACGGAAGCAATTTTTGTCCTCTGCCTGATGGTCTATCAGGTTGTGTAATAACTGCTTGCACTTCAACATTATCAGAATTAAAAAGATAATCCAATGATTTTAGTGCAATATCAGGAGTTCCGCAAAATATAACTTTTATCATTAATCCTCTTTTTCTTCCGCTTGTTTCATAGCTTCAATATCTGCAGCGATTTTTTCTTCCAATTCTGGTTCTTCAATAAGTTTATCAACTTCAAGATTTGGAAGATTTTGTTCTTTCAATTTTGTTTCTAAATCAAATCTGTTTCTAACGTGGTCTATAAATAAAATTCCGTCTAAATGGTCAAACTCATGTTGAATAGCTTTAGCAAGCAAAGTTCCATCTTTTGCTTCTAATACAAAACTTTTTCCGTTTGAATCTAAAGCTTTAATCATAACGTTTTCATATCTTCTTACATCAGCAAAAACATTTGGAAAACTCAAACAACCTTCACTACTCAAAAACGCACCTGATTTTTTTATAATTTTTGGATTAATAAAAACCATTGGATTTAAAGGTTCATTGTTTGTAGAAACATCAATTACAAACACTCTTACGTTTTCGCCAATTTGTGGTGCTGCAAGTCCAACTCCATTTTGAGCATACATCGTATCTAACAAATCATGTACAAGTTCTTTTACTTTTTTTGAAACTTTAAAAACTTCTTTTGAAGGCTCTCTTAATGATTTTTCACCATATTTTAAAACTTTTTTTATAGACATAAAATGAATTCCTTGTTTTTAATACTTAAAACTTATATACATTATATCATGTAAATTAATAATAAAATATTGCTAAAAAAAAGAAAAACATATACAATATAAATTATGAATACAAAAGATGTTGAAAAAGAAATAAAAGATACCATATTAGCAATTGCTAAAGACCCAAAAAATGTTGAAAATTACCATACTTTAGCAAACTTATATGCCATTGATTCTAAATTTGACAGTATGATTTCGACTTACGAAACCTTATTGCAAATAAAACCTGATGATGTTTTAGCATTAATCAATATCGGAAGTCTTTGGTCATACAAAAAAGATTACAGAAAATCTTTCGCATACTACAAAAAGGCAGAAGAATTAGAACCATTAAATTATACAATTTATTATAATACTGGTAATATACACGCTGAATTAAAAAACTTTGATAAAGCTCTTGAAAGATATAACAGAGCATTAGACCTAAATGCTCCTGAAAAAGAAGTTTATACCGCAATAGGACAACTTTTTGGAGATTTCAAAAACTACGTAGAAGCAGAAATCTATTACAAAAAAGCACTTGCTTTTGACGAAAATGATATTACTGCAAACGTTGGTCTTGGTAATATTTACACTCACTTTAATGTGTATGATAAAGCATTTGCTTGCTACAAAAAAATATTAGACAAATATCCTGATAACAAAGAAGTTTTAGTATATATTGCAAAAGCTCTTGTATTAATGAAAAAGAAAAAAGAAGCTTTTAGTTATTTTGAAAAAGCAGTTAAAGTTGAAGGCAGAAACTATGATGTTTACATAGATTATGCTATTGCAAAAGGCGAATTCAAAATATTTAAAGATGCAATTGACCTATATCAAAAAGCAATTGAAGAAGAACCTAAAAACCATACAGCACATTTGCTTTTAGGAAATTTATACTATGATATGGGACAATTTGGAGAAGCAATTAAAGCATACGAAAAAGCAATCAAATACGATTATAAAGATTCAATCGCACACATGTCAAAAGGAAATGCTCTGTATATGCAAAAAGACCTTGCTCTTGCACTGAAATCGTACAGGGAAGCAATTAGGATGTGTCCTGATAATGATGAATACAAATTAATATACTTGCAAATTTTAGACGAATTTATTATTGACCAAGATAATAAATTAAAAAAAAAAGAACAACAACTAAAGATTAAGGAAGATTTAATTTACAAACGATACGGGATAAAAAAACGCTTTTTTATCGTTAGATGGTATTGGAAAATTATAAACTTCTTCAAAAAAATAAAAACTAAGAAAGAAGATAAAAATGCAAAATAAATATACTCAACAACCGTTATTAATGGAAAAAATTATTGCTGCACTAAGCTACATTACTTTTGGTTTCATTGGTTTTGTTTGGTTATTAATAGGCATTTTTACAAAAAAATCTATTAGACCTTATTTAAAATATCATATTTTTCAATCAATATTTTTGGCGATAACTTACTTTTTACTTTGCCAAATACTCAACTTAATCCTTAATATCTTGAGTATAATTCCAATAATTAATCAATTAATTCTTCAACTAACATTCTACTTTAATGCACCATTCTTCTTTGGATTCTCATTCATTCAAGGATGTATATATGCTATATTATTTTACCTTGCTTTTACTTGTTTTCAAGGACAATACAGCTATCTACCATGGATTTCAGACATTATTAAAGCAAACATAAGAGATTAAAATCATCGTATAGTGTAAACCATACAATAATTAACTCAAACACCACACTCATCCAAAAAAATTTACCAAAAAATTTTATCTCATACTGCTTAAATCGAATACTGGATCGCTTGGTCCAAATTGTGCATTTACTCTGTAATCAGATGTACCTAAATGAACAACTCTCGAACTCTCTACACTTGCAAGTCTTGAATGATGTTCAATCATATTTGAACTTGCTTCATTCGTGCAAGCAGTTGTAGAAACTGCGACCAACAGGATAAACGACATTAATAACAATAGAGACGTAAATTTTTGAAATGACATTTTTACACCTCTCACGGATACTCAAAACATTACACTTTTCAAGTCCGCTCATGTATATTATAGCACTTTATTATTGCATTTTTAAGGGGGTTAACCTTACCCAAAAGAATGATTTTTTATTAAGATTTGTAACAAGATTTAGACAAATTTCTAAAGTTTTTAAAAACACCTGCCGATAACATTAGAGTAATCAAAAGGGAATTACAAATTAGTTAGGGTAAAGGTATCGAAAATGGGTTTAAACATCTCTTACAATCAAACAACTTTAGATGCAAAAGCAGTTCAAGATGTTACAAAACAAATTCTTAGAAATGCTGAAACTCAAAACTCTGCTCTAGCTAATGCTGATTTAACTAAATTCAACAGAGTTTCTTTAGGAAAAGATTTATACAAAGTTAATGCTGCTCAAGCAAGCCAAATCGCTATGGCTAACAGCAACATCAACATCAACTTAAGCGACAAAGCTCAAAACAGCTTAAAATATTTATCTTCACTAGCTTCAACTTTAGCTTTCAAAAAAGTTAAAAACGAAGTTAAAGCTGAAGAAAAAACAATCGTTGAAGCAAAACGTCCTTCATTCGGTAAATTAACTGAATCTGCTGAAAGCAAAGTTAATCCTTTCATCGGTTTTGAAGACGAAGAAGAAATTTTAATCGCATAATACTTTATACCTTATACCTTTACAATGTTCTATTTTCCCGAGAATTCATTTTGAGTTCTCTTTTTTTTGCTTATTTTTTCTAATTACATAAATCAAGATATTATTAATTTTCAAAACCATATTGTTAAGAAACATTACAAAGATAAAACAAAAATCTAAAGTTTCTAAAAACATGTGCCGACATTATTAGAGTAATCAAAAGGGAATTACAAATTAGTTAGGGTAAAGGTATCGTAAATGAGTTTAAGTGTATCATACAATCAAGCAATAGACACAGCAGCTCTAAGAGATGTTACAAAACAAATCTTCGATAGAGCTAATGCTTCTAATACTTCTTCTACTCTAGCTAATGCTGATTTAACTAAATTCAACAGAGTTTCTTTAGGAAAAGATTTATACAAAGTTGATGCTGCTCAATCAAACAAAATCGCTATGGCTAACAGCAACATCAACATCAATTTAAGCGATAAAGCAGTAAACAGCCTAAAATATTTAAACAATATCGCTTCAGCTTCTATCTTCAACAAAGTTGAAGGTAAAATGACTCTTCCTGAAGTTCAAACAACAATGGAAAAACAAGCTAGTGCAATCCGCCCTATGTTTGGTAAATTAACTGAAACTGCTGAAATGGATGCTGATAAAAAAGGTTCAAATCCTTTCTATCAAAATCTTAACAACACTGAAAAAGAAGAAAAAGAAATTAATATTTTCGCATAATACTTTATACCTTATACCTTTACAATGTTCTATTTTCCCGAGAATTCATTTTGAGTTCTCTTTTTTTTGCTTATTTTTTCTAAATCACTAAATCAAGATATTATTATCTTTCAAGATTATATTATTAAGAAATATTACAAAAATCAAAAATAGTATATACGATTTTAGCAATTTTTATATACTCACCAACTTTATATAAGTACGAATGATACTTAAGAGAAAAAAAGGAGAACAGAATTATGGCAAGAGTTTTAATTTCAATGCCCGAAAGATTTTTAGATGAAATAGACACAGTAGCAGATACAGAAAACCGTTCACGCTCAGAATTGATAAGAGAAGCATTAAGAACATATATACACAGAAATCAAGTTCGTGATAACGGTAGAGCAGCAAAAAATGCAGCAATACTTGAAGAACTATTAGGCTAAGCTACTAGACAGGTTAAATTAGAATTATTCAATTTGAATTTGGGGAAAATTTTAGAACATAAAAAAGCGAGTTATTAAACTCGCTTTTTTGCGTCTAAAAACGACTCAATGTAACGATTTTTAAAATTGTAGAATGTAAAAAAAAAATAAAATATAATGTTAATGGGAAGAGTAGATAAATAAAAATTTTAAGGACATAAATAGTGAAAAGAAGCATATTAATTTTAGCATTTACAATATCTGCTTTAATATCACCTGCTTTTTGTACAGAAACAAAACACGCTAGCATTGAAAAACACGGACTTAGTTTTGAACAAGCCTATGAATTAATGATAGCAAACAATAATTCTATAAAAGCAACATACCAAGAAATCGAAGTAAAAAAATATGAAAAAAGAGCAGCCGCAGGACATTTCTTGCCAAAAGTTGTAATAAACACAACAGCAACACATTTTAATGATGATATTCAAGTTGATAAAGGTACTTTTTCACTACCTCCACTAGTTCCAACTATGCAACTTGGACAAATAAATCTTCAAGACCAAAACCTTTGGACAGCAAGTGGCGGTATTATTTGGAACATCTTTACTGGTGGAAAAATTATTGCAATGAACTCTGCTGCTAGAGCAAAACTTGAAGCAACAAACGAAAAATACAAACAAATTACAAATGAACTTACAATAGAACTTGTAAAAAGATATTATGGATTAAGACTTGCAGAAGATCTTATCGAAGTAAGAAAACAAGTATTAGAAACAACACAAAAACACTTAGAAAACGCTATAAAGCTTGAAAAAGAAGGAATCATCTCAACATCAGAAAGATTACACGCAGATGTAGCTTATGCTCAAGCAAAAAGAGATTATGAAGCAGCCGAAAGAGATAGAAACATTATAGAAGAAGGATTAAAAGCTCTAATCAAAGCTGATGATATTGATTTATCAGATGTTTCTATCACAACAGATTCTGAACTTTTTATTTACAAAAATGATATGGATACCCTAAACGAATTTAAAGAATTAGCAATAAAAGAAAACCCTCAACTAAAACAACTTGACGCAAAACAAAAACTTGCACAAGCAAACTATGTTGCAAAAGCTGCTAGTTATTCACCTACGGTAAGTCTTTTTGCATACGACATTTTTGCATCTAAAAATCGTTCTTACCAAATTCCATCTTACGCAGTTGGCGGAAGTGTTAATTGGGTTTTATTTGATGGTTTAAGCAGATTTAACGAACTAAAAGCGGCAAATCATTTAAGAGAACAAGTAAAATTTGAACAAGCAAATGCTAGAAATAACGTAAGAAGTCTTGTTACAAAAAAATACGAAGAAGTTTTAAAAAACAAAGAACAATATGATAGTTCAAATGCAGCAATAAAGAGCGCAAAAGAAGCACAAAGAACTGCAATATTAGCTTTTGACGAAGGTTTAGGAACATCACTTGAAGTTATAGATGCACAAACTGCTCTTTTAGGAGTAAAAATTCAAAGATTAAATTCTTTATACAACTATGATGTTGCACTTGTTGAACTTCTTTCAACACATGGAAGTGCAGAAGAAATTTTAAAATACATAAACGAATCGGCTAAGGAGAGATTATGAATAAAAAAATAATAATAGCAATAACTTGTCTTGCAGTTGCAATTATTAGTATAACTACGATTTTTGTAATCAACAAAAATAACGAAAAAATAATACAAGGTGAAGTTGAAACAAAAACCGTTGATTTATCTTCTAAACTAACAGGTAGAGTTAAGAAAATTCACGTTCAAAAAGGTGATATTGTAAAAAAAGGAGATTTACTTATCACACTTGATACACCAGAAATAAACGCAAAAGCAACTCAAACAGATGCTTCATTAGAATTAGTACAAGCTCAAGAACAAATGTCTTATGATTCATACAAACAAGCTTTAGCTCAAGCAGAACTCGCAAAAAAAACTTATGAAAGACTTGAACGCCTATATAAAGAAGGTGTTGTACCTGCACAAAAAAGAGATGAAGCAAGAGCAAAATATTTAGCAACAAAAGAAAATGTAAATGCAGGAAGAACAAAATATACAAACTTTTCAAACGCAAATATTAAAAAAGCACAAGGTGCTATAAGTGAAGTTCAATCATATTTAAAAGAAAATAAAATTATTGCTCCAATTGATGGTCAAATAACAGAAATAGGAGTTGAAGAAGGTGAACTTGTTGGTGCAGGTTTCCCTATCGTTTCAATAGTTTCAGTAGAAGATAACTGGCTAACTTTCAATTTAAGAGAAGATTATCTTCAAAAAGTTAAAATTGGAAAAACTTTTATGGCAACAATTCCTGCTATAAGCAACGAACCAATTGAAGTAAAAGTTAATTATATTTCGGCGCTTGGAAATTATGCCACTTGGCGTGCTACAAAAATCAGAGGCGATTTTGATTTAAAAACTTTTGAAGTAAGAGCCGTTCCAACAAAACCAATAAAAGATTTAAAAGCAGGAATGACCGCTATTGTAGATTGGAACAAAGTCAAATAGAGAAAGAATTTTAAAATGCCAATAGAACTTTTAGCACCCGCAAAAGATAAAAATTGTGCATTTGCTGCAATAGATTTTGGAGCAGATGCCATTTACATTGGTGCAAAAGACTTTGGAGCAAGAAAAAAAGCTGGAAACACATTAAAAGACATTGAAGAAGTCGTTAATTACGCACATAAGTTCAACGCAAAAGTTTATGTAACACTCAACACAATATTAAATGACGAAGAACTTAAAGAAGCTGAAAAAATGATAAGAGAGCTTGAAGAAATAAATGTCGATGCTCTTATCGTGCAAGATATGGGCTTGTTTGAAATTCCTCACAAAATACCATTTCATGCCAGCACACAATGTGACAACAGAACAATCGAAAAAGTAAAATTTCTTGAAGACGTTGGATTTAAAAGAGTTGTACTTGCAAGAGAACTATCATTAGAACAAATTAAAAAAATAAAAGAACAAACAAATATTGAGCTTGAATGTTTTATCCACGGTGCATTATGCGTTTCTTATAGCGGACAATGTTATATGAGTTATTCAATCGGAAAAAGAAGTGCAAACAGAGGAGAATGCGCTCAACCTTGCAGAAAAAAATATTCACTCATTGACGATAAAGGAAAAATTATCGCAAAAGATAAATACCTACTTTCACTAAAAGATTTTTGTGCAGCAAAACACATCAAAGAACTTGCACAAATCGGTGTTGTTTCTTTCAAAATCGAAGGAAGATTAAAAGATAGCAATTATGTTAAAAATATCGTTGGTTATTACAGAAAACTTATCGATAGTCTTGGTTTAGAAAAAACATCTTCTGGCGAAATAGCATTTGATTTTGAACCAAATATAGAAAAAAGTTTTAACCGTGGTTTTTCTGATTATTTTCTAGAAAAACGTAAAAATTGTTTTAATATGACTAGTCCAAAATCTATCGGAGAATATTTGGGAAAAATAAAAACTGTTGAAAAAGACTTTTTTACAATCGAAAATTTAACAAAACAGCTTAACCCTCAAGATGGACTATGTTTCATTGATAACGACGAACTTAACGGTTTTTTAATAAATAAAATAGATAACAAAAAAATCTATCCAAATAAAAAAACATCTATAAAAATCGGTACAAATGTTTACAGAAATCAAGATACAGAATTTGAAAAATTACTAAAAAATTCAAAAACACATAGAATTTTAAAAACAAATATTGAATTTAACAAAAATGAAATAATTGCAAAAGACGAAAATGGAACTATTGCAAAAATAAATTTTAAATCAGAAGAAATCGCAAAAAATTCTGAAAAAATGATAGAAAATATTAAATCTCAATTCAAAAAAACTGGAAACACAAATTTTGAAATAAAAGAAATCACAATAAACACCGATAATATACCATTTTTACCAATTTCAAAATTAAACGAATTAAGACGAGAAATTTTAGATAAACTAATTGAAGAAAGACTAAAAAATTATCAAAAATATGAAACTTCAAACAAAACTTGTTATCCAAAACTAAACAAAACACTTGATTATAAGGCAAATATTTTAAATAAAAACGCAAAAAACTTCTATGAAAAATGTGGTTGCAAAGTAAATCAAATGGCACTTGAAAGTGGCTTATCTGCAGACAATTTAACGATTATGCACACAAAACATTGTTTAAAATATGCGTTTAATATGTGCAAAAAAGATAAAAAACTTTTTCTTGTTGATGAAAAAAACAAAAAATACAAATTAAATTTTGACTGCAAAAATTGTGAAATGGAGATAATATTCTAAATTATGTATAAAGCATTTTTAAACACATTAAAAAGAGAATTAAACAGAATAAAAGCATATCCGCTAATTTTAGTAATAATGATTGCTATACCACTTGCTGTTTGTTTTGTTTTATGTGAAACATTCAAAGAAGGTTCACCTAAAGACTTACCTATAGCAGTATTAGATTTGGATAATTCAGATTTATCAAGAAAAATAATAAGAACAATAGATGCAACACCATCATGCAAAACAAACAAAAATGTATTAGACATAGAAGATGGACACCAACAAATTGTATCAGGAAAAGCTTACGGATTTATACTTATTCCAAAACAATTTAAAACAGATATTTTACAAGGTAAAAGACCTCAACTTGTGTATTATTACAACAACAATTTGCTACTTATAGGGGGAATAATCACAAAAGACATAAATAGTGCAATACAAACTTCTCTTGGAGAAATCACCGCTTATATATATTCAACAAAAGGAATGTCAAAAGATGTAGCAGCATCTCAAGTAAATATAATAAAAATTGATGAACATATAAAAGGTAATCCTTACTTAAATTATTCTTATTTTTTATCAACTGCGGCATTTATAAACACGTTTCAAATTATCGCTGCTTTTCTAGCAATTTTTGCAATAGGAACGGAATTTAAACACGGAACAACAAAAGAATTACTTAAAATTGGCAACAATTCTATTTTTATAATTCTGTTTGGAAAACTTCTTCCATATACAATTGGAATATTATCTGTAATGGCTATCGTATATTTCATTTATTTTGTAATATACGGAGCGCCGTTTGAAGGAAATGTTCTTTTCGTATGCTTCACAAGCATATTATTTATACTTGCATATCAAATTACAGGAATAATGTTTGTTGCATTAAGCGGAAATTATAGATTTGCGTGTAGTGCAGGAGCATTTTATACGGCACTTGGTTTTACAATGGCTGGTATGACATATCCTTCTATTGCAATGCCAACAGCTATAAAGATATATAGCGCTCTTTTACCGATAAAACCTTATCTTTCAACTGTTATCGACCAATCTCAAAGAGCTTTTCCGATAAGTGTGGATTTAATATATGTATATTGGTTACTAATTTTAATAGCAATTCCGTCACTTACAATTCCACTATTAAAGAAAAAAATGCAAGATGAAAACGAATGGTACAAAATATGATTGAAAACATAATAAAAATATTTAAAACAGAAATAAAAAGAACATTAACCGACCCAGGATGTACACTAATTATGATAGGTGGTGTTCTGCTTTACTCACTTTTTTATAGCCTACCTTTTTCAACTCAAATTTTACACGATGTTCCAATTGCAATAATCGACCAAGATAATTCGAGTTTTTCAAGAAAACTTACAAGAGATTTTAATAGTAGTGATTTACTAGACGTTGTAGCAAAAGTTCCCGACATCGCAACTGCAAAAAAAATGTATTACAACAATCAAATAAAAGCATACGTTTTAATACCAAAAGATTTCAAAAAAAATATTACAAGAGGCGGTTTTTCTTATGTTTCAGCATACGAAGACAGTTCTTATTTAATCATATATAAACAAGTTGCAACAGGTATTCAAACAGTAACACTAACAACTAGTGCAACATTTGAAATAGGAAAAATGATGAAAAAAGGAATAAAAAAAGATATGGCGTATGCAATAAAAATGCCATTTGAATTTGTTCAAATTCCTTTATTCAACCCTATTGGAAGTTATCAAAACTATATTTATCCAATGGTTATAATACTTATAATTCAACAAACTCTTCTTATTGGAGCAGGGCTTTTAGGTGGAACAGTAAGAGAAGAAATGCTTGGAATATACCGCAGAACAAAAGAATGTTTTGTGTATAAAAAAAGAAGTTCATTTAACAAATTTTCTAAAAACCCAATAGAAATAGTTTTAGGAAAAAGTTTAGGATATGTTTTAATTTACTTATTCTATTCAATAATTTTCTTCCTAATTTTCCCTGCTTTATTCTGCTACAAAATGAATTATTATAATTTTGGAACAACACTTATTTTATTAATTCCATTTTTATTTACAGTTTCATTTCTCGCTCAAGCACTTGTTTTCTTTTACTTAAACAGAGAAAACTCTCTATTAATGCTTGTTGTCACATCACTTCCTATGATATTTTTCCCTGGGTTTATATGGCCAAAAGAAGCAATGCACCCACTATTAATTGCATTTTCATCTCTAATCCCTTCAACAAACGCTATTGAAGGACTTATCAGAATAAATATTTTTGGTGCAAATTTATACCAAGTAAGATGGAATTTATTAAACATATTATTCTTATGTGTATTATATTTTGTGCTTGCTTGTCTTGTTATAAACAAATTAAACGAAAACGCAACAAATGAAGAATGCGAGTAAAATAATATTGAAAAGCCCAAATGTTTAAGATATAATCTAACCAAAACGATATAATACAAAGGGAAAGGTTAAGTTATGTCAGGACACTCAAAATGGGCAACAATTAAACGTAAAAAAGCTAAAATCGACTCTGCAAGAGCAGTAGTTTTTCAAAGATACTCAAGAGAATTAATGGTATCAGCAAAAATGGGTGGTCCAGACCCTGCGGGAAACTTCAGACTTAGAACAGCAATAGACAGAGCAAAAGCAGCTGGACTTCCAGCCGACAACATTAAACGTGCCATTGAAAAAGGTGCTGGCATGGGTAGTGGTGACAACTTTGAAGAAATGTCATACGAAGGATACGCAGCAGGCGGTGTAGCTGTTTTCATAGAAGTCATGACAGATAACAGAAACAGAACTGCAGGTGACATAAGAAGTTATTTCACAAAATATAACGGTAATCTAGGTGCAACAGGGTGTGTAGGTTGGATGTTTAAACCAATCGGTTCAATTAGTTTTGAAACATCCGTTGATTTCGATTCTTTATTTGAAAAAGCAGTTGAATTAGGTGCTGACGATATCGCAGAAGATGAGGACGAATACAAAGTTATTACAACTGTTGAAAACTTCCAAACAGTTGTTGAAGGTCTTGAAGCGGCTGGTTTCAAAAGCACAAACGCAGAACTTACAAGAGTTCCGGAAAACACCATTGAAGTTACAGACGAAAAAATCGCTTCTCAAATTATGAATCTTATGGATAAAATTGAAGAACACGACGACGTTCAAAATGTTTATGCAAACTTTGATATTCCAGATGAAGTTATGGAAAAAATCGTTAAATATTAATCTGCATAACATCAAAAAATATAAAAAAGGGCGAGAAATTTTAATTTCTCGCCCTTTTAATTTTTCTTTTGTTTTTATTGATCAATAAAAAACTTTTCATCAGATAAAATATTTTTCATATCCAAAACACTATATAACGAATTATCTTTAATAACCTCTCCTTTTACATAAATATTTTTTGTTGAAGAATTTGGTTTTATATCTTCTTCGTTAATATTAATTATTTTAAAAATTTCATCTACCAAAATACCTATTCTATAATCTGCAAAATTCAAAATAATTATATTATTTTTTCTTTTAATCTCTTCGACCGAATAATCTTTCTCATCAATAAAATCTGAAATACTTACAATCGTTATAAATTCACCTCTCAAAGATATTACACCTTTAATGTAATCAAGCCCGCAAGGAATTTTTGTTATTGATGCGTTTTTCACAAACTCTTTTACATATTCCAAATTTATACAATATACATTGTTATTTATAGAAAAAGAAATATATTCATCTTGAGAAAAGATATTAATAATAGATTTACTTTTATTTTTTTCTTGAAGAACAGTATGTCTTGAAACTAAAGAATTTTTAAATTCCGCATCTTGTGGGAACAAAGAAGAAACATCATATTCTTCTACTTCAACACCTTCTTTTATAATTTGTTCTATTAAATCAGCACCTATTACTGACAAAATTTCGTCATTATAATAATAAATACCTTGGATTGGAGTAAGTTTTTTATCCAAATTAAATTCTTCTATTTTAGAAGGAAGAATAGAAATAATATCTTCGGCATTATCAACAATAAGACCAAAAAACATTTCATCCGTTTTTACAATTAACAATTTTGTAGAAAGTGAATACTTTTCAGGTTTAATATTCAAATAAAATCTTAAATCTAAAACATTTATATTGAAATTATTATAATTAAGTAAACCAACAATATTTCCTGCCAATTTTTGAGGATAATCTAATTGTGGCAAATTCATAATTTCTACCACATTTGAGACATTTATAGCATATTTATTTTCACCCAATTTAAAAGACAAAAATAAATTTTGTGATTCTATATCTTCAACCAAAAAATTATTATTAACTAAATCAAGATTATTCATAAGATGTTGTCACCAATTTATTTCTACCTGTTTGTTTTGCATGATACAATGCTTTATCTGTACTTTCAATAAGCATGTGATAAGAATCTAAATCTTTATTATAACAACTCAAACCTATACTAATCGTCACGTTTGTTTCTTGACCGTTATAATTAAATTTAAAAGATTCAACTTTTTCTCTTAATCTTTCTAGCGGAATAAGTGCATTTTCAATAGGTGTTTCTGTCAAAATAATAACAAATTCTTCACCACCATATCTGTAAATCATATCGGTTTTTCTAAACGAACCATTCACCAAATTTGCAACTTGTTTTAAAACATAATCACCGAACTGATGACCATAAGTATCGTTTATCTTTTTGAAAAAATCTATATCAAGCATCGCCAAAGATAAATCCGCAGGATATCTTTTTACACGCATAAATTCTCGTTCTATACTTGCTTCAAAATGTCTTCTGTTATACAAACCAGTAAGCCCGTCAGTTACAGACAAATATTGTGTTGAAGAATATACATAACGTAATTGGAACAATGTTGTAAGTTCACTCTTCATTGTTTCATAAAAATTCTTATCTTTATAATTTGCATTATCTCGACTATAAAAACAAATTCCACCCAACAATGAATCGTCAGAAGCAATTATTGGCAATATAAATGAAGCTTTAAAATCAGATACATTTCTGATAATATCAACTGGATTTTCTGGGGAAGAAACAACATTATGCCCGAATTCTTTTGTAGAAAATTTTGTAATATTCGGCATTTGCAAGAAAAAATCTCTCTTTATTTTTTCCAATACAAAAGAAGAAATTTGAATATTTTCAATATCGAAATTCAAAATTTTCTTTTCATTATTATCTGGACTATTCAAAAATATTCCCATTACATCATATTCTAAAAAAGTATTTGTCAATTTAAAAAGTTCAGAAATAAATGCTGAATCGTGACTTATATATTGATTTAATCCTCTAAATTCAGAAGACAAAACAGAACTCATCAAAAAAGCACTTAATGTACTATCAATAGCACTATCAAGAAAATCTCCCATTGATAAATTATCTAAAATATTTGCTCTATATTCATCAGTTATCGGATTTTCTTCAATTAACTGATTTACAGTTGTTTCAATAATACTAAAATCTTCTGTTTTCAAAATAAATTTATCAGCACCTGATTTATTACCCCAAAATTTATCAAGTTTTTTATCCAAAACTGTCAATATTACAACAGGAATTTTACCAACAATTTCGGAGTTCTTAATCAACCTGCAAAGTCTAAGTCCATTAAGTTTAGGCATAACAATATCAGAAAGAATAACATCTGGAGCTGTTTCAAAAACAGCTTTATATCCTTCACTACCATCATTTGCAGTAACAACTTCAAAACCTGCTTTTTCAAAATTTAATTTCAGGTATTGAAGTTGGGTTTTACTATCATCTATTAATAGTATTCTTTTTGACATTTATACACTCTTCTAAAAATTTGTAATAAAATAATTATACAACAAATTTGCATTTAATTAAAAATCTTTTATAATTGTAATAAGAAAAAATGAAGGAGCTTATATGCATAACAATGATTTTTCAATAAAAAATAAGTCTAATTTAAAAAACATAATTGATATTATACTTTTAGTAATCTTTACAATCCTAATGGTAATTATTGAATTTAAAGTTCCTTCAAATATCGCAAGGATGATAACTTTCTTATCATTGGTAGCTATTTATACAATACAGTTTTGTATAACAAAAAATCAAATTGAAAAAGAAATTGAACAAACTGTAAATAACGAAAGAAATTTAACAACAGAAACAACAAATTCTATTTTAGACATTTCTACAAAACAAAAAAATCTTTTAAACAAATTTAATAATACAATTGAAGAAACATCTACACTTGTAGATAAATTAACTTCAACTCTTAAAAACACAACAGAAGATACAAAAGAAGTATCAACAAAAACAGATATATCATTAGATTTTTCTCAAAAAGAACAAGATGCGGTAAAAGCAAACATTGAAAAAATGGTAACTTTACGCCACAAAATACAAACAATTGCAGAATTAATATTACGTTTATCAGAACATACTCAAGAAATTGGCGATATTGTAGGAATTGTAGAAGATATAGCAGAACAAACAAATATGCTAGCTCTTAACGCCGCAGTTGAAGCTGCAAGAGCAGGAGAAAACGGAAAAGGTTTTTCTGTTGTTGCAGGCGAAATCAGAAAACTTGCTGATGAATCTAAACAAGCAACTACAAAAATAATTTCATTAATTAAAGAAATACAACAAGCTACAAATTCAACTGTTATGGCAACAGAAGAAGGGGCAAAAGAAATTGAATCAGGGGTTCAACTCGCAAGCGATATAAACACAAATATCCAATCTCTTATCGTTGCAATTACAGAAATTAAAACATCTGTAACCCAAATTTTTGAAAAAGCTGAAGAACAAAAAGATTGTTCGGATAAAACAATCACTTTAATAAATTCACTTAAAAACGATATCGGAGAAACATTCAACTTAATCGATGAAAATGTTGGAAAAGTAAAAACAATCAATACTGCATCTGACACTTATAAAAATCGCTTAAATTAAAAAAAGGGTAAAAATGGATTTTTCAAATGAAACAATGGATGAAATATTTAATATATTTCAAATTGAATCAGAAGAATTAATAAATAAAATAAACACAAGTTTACTTAAATTAGGCAAAAACCCTAATGATAAGAGTGCTATTCTTGAATTATTCAGAGATGCTCATTCTCTAAAAGGCGCTTCAAGAATGGTTGGTTTTAATGATGTTCAAGCAATAGCTCATAAACTTGAAGATATCTTAGATTTAGCAAAAGAAAACAAACTAACACTTAACGAAGAAATAATAAATATTTTAGACAAAGCAGTTAGTTTTTTGGCAAATGTAATCGAAAAATCAACTGAAAAAAGAAAACAAATTTACGACTCAAATTACCCAAAACAAATGGCACTTTTAATGAAAATCATAGAAAGTGTCCACGCACCTCAAATAAAAAAAACACAAGAAAAACCATCAGTAACACTTGTTTCTGCAAAAACTTTTAAAACAACTTTAGAAAAAATAAATAAAACACTTGTAAATATCTTAATTATTTTGATGCAATTAGAAGAAAGTTGCACTCCTGAGTTAATTTCACAGCTAAAAAAAGATATTGATTTATTACAAATGCTTTTTGCAAAAACAGAAGAAGACAATATTAAAGAATCAATAACAAGTATCACAATAAAGCTTAATATCACCCAAAAAGGTTCAAATACATTATCACTTGAAGAAATAGACGATATTCACGCAACAATTGATAAAATCATAGAACATTTTTCTAATTTTTGTGAATTACAAAAAATAGAAACAATAGATTATTATTCTGCTGCTTTTGAAATTAAAGAAAAATTTGAAAAAATTTCGGAATTAAACGAAAAAATAGAAGCACTAGAAGAAGAAGAAGAAGAAGAAGAACTTTGCGACGAACTCGAAACTGTTGTAGAACAAGAACTTAAAGACGCAGTTACTCCAGAAATCCATATTGAAAGTAAAAAAGAACCAACTGCTATAAAAAATTTAAATTTTGTTGAATTTAATGAAAAAGAAGAAAAAACAGACGAAAAAGTAATAGAAGAAGTAACAGAAGTAGCAGAAGTAGCAAAGGAAAAAGAAAAGAAAGAAGAAGAAACTTCAAATAATTCAAACGTACTTGATTCAATCAAATTTTCACAAATTACTCCTGAAACACAAAATATTAATACAAAAACTATTAAAGAAAAATTTAACGACTTTTTGAGTTTTTCTTGCTCACTTGATGAATTAAACAACACAATTGACGAATACAAAAACACTTGTCAAAACGACAAGATTAATACTATTTTAGACAAACTTAAAAGTCTTCTTAATTATGCAGCCTCAGTAGAAACAAAACTAAACCCAGATGCAATTGCAAGTATTAATGAAAGTTTAAACTACTGTGAAACTCTTGAATCAAATAATCAAAATACAGAAGACGACAATTCTTCTTTAATAGTTCAGCAATTAGAAATTATTCAACAACTTATTGAATTCGACCAACAAAAAACAGAAACAGAAGCACAACTTACTGTTAATCCAAACCAAGAAAGAATTAAAAAACTCACCAACATTGATGAAATGTTTAATACAGGAGAAATAAAAACACTAAGAGTTGAATCTACAAAATTAGATAAACTTATTAATCAAATAAATGAACTTACTATTGAAAAAATTAAAACTAAAAAACACTTGATAGAACTAAATGACATATACAAAGATTTTGAAGACTTTCAAAAAGAAGTATCAAAAGTGTCATATCACTTAAAATACCAAGACAAGAAAAATCAAAATTCATCTTTTACGGATTTTCAACAACAAAATTCTTATAAATCATTAACAAACTTTTTCAAAAACAACAACAAAAATCTTCAAAAGTTAAAACTTAAAATCAATAATCTTCACAGAACTATCCAAGAAGACGACACAAAATTAAACATTACTGTTGATAATTTAAGTAATATGGTTAAAAATATCAGAATTTTACCATTTGCAACTGTTTTTCACATGTTCGGCAGAATGATTAAAGATATCGCAGAAGAAAGCAACAAAAAAATAGATTTTGAAGTACAAGGTAGCGAAACAAGCGCAGACAAAAAAATCATTGAAGAAATAAAAACACCACTTATTCATATAATAAGAAACTCTATCGACCATGGTATTGAAACACCAGAAGAACGTCGTGCGCTTAACAAACCTGAAACAGGAAAAATCATTCTTTCTGCAAAACAATCAAACAACAAAGTTATTATAAAAATAATTGATGACGGTAGAGGAATAAACATTAATAAAATAAAAGAAAAAGCTATTTCAAAAGGTTTTCTAACACCTGAAGAACTTTCACACATGACAGATAACCAAATTATGGAACTTATTTTCACTCCAGGTTTTTCAACAGGCGAAGTCATCACAAATATTTCAGGCAGAGGTATCGGACTTGATGTAGTACAAAGCAAAATTTCAGAACTAAACGGAAAAGTAAAAGTTTTGTCAGAACTAAACAAAGGTTGTTGCGTTCAAATTGAGCTCCCTACAACAATGGCAATTATGAAAGTATTTATCGTACAAACAGGTTCTGAAATATACGCAATTCCAATTGATACGGTTCATTCTGTTCTTCGTAAATCATCAAATGAAATAATTTCTCACAAAAAACACGATACAATAATTTTTGAAAATGAAACAATAAAATTGGTTAATTTGACATCTATTCTTAATATTGAAGAAAATGCCGAACGCAAAAACAAACAAACAATACTTATAATTGAAAATGATGGAAAACGTATTGCACTTTGCGTAGATAAACTTCTAGGAGAACAAGAAGTTATGCACAAAAAACTTGCTGCTCCATTCTACAAACTCAAAAAAATTATGGGTATTACAACTCTTATTTCAGGGGAAGTTTGCTTAATACTAAACATGTCAGACATAATTAATAGCATAAATGAAATAACTACGACCCACACAACAACTACAAATATTATTGATAACAAGCATTACACTATATTGCTTGTAGATGATTCTGCAACAACAAGCACACTTGAAAAAAATATTCTTAAAAAAGTTGGTTACAACGTAGAAATCGCAGAAAATCCTATTTTAGCATTTGAAAAAATTGAAAAACAACATTTTGACATGATAATTACAGACTTTGAAATGCCTGAAATGAATGGTGTTGATTTTGTGAAAAAATTAAAAACAAACGAAATGTATTCTGAAATTCCAATAATTATGGTAAGTTCTATATTTAATGAAGAAAAACGCAAACAAGCAATTCAAGCTGGCGCAATAAAATACATTTTAAAAAGTGCATTTGACCAAGACGAATTTAAAGAAACAATTTCAAACATTTTAAAACAAACTAAATTTGAACAGTTCTGAAAATTGTATAATATCTGAAATTGTTGTAATAAATAATCATTATCACAAAATTGTCATTCAAATCATTTACTTCTAAATAAGTTTTTGCAGTCGGTTTTCTCTTTGCACTTTTTATGTGTTTACCTACAAACATATAAAAGGCATTACCTACTTTTTGAGTCCATGTATATTTTTCTTTTGGCAAATGAGATTTATAAAAACCACTTGGAACAAGTTCTTTTTTATAAATTGGAACAATATGTCTTACCATACCGTTTTGTTTAAAAAGTAAATAATATTGTCCTTTGTATTCTCTTGGTGTCAAATCATAATACCCTGGCATTATTTTTACACTTTTAAAATACAAAGGTGTACAAAGTCTAAAAAGCGGATAAACTGAATACGTAGCATCCTTGTTATCATAAAATTGTTTTGGATCAATACCGTGGATATAAGAAAATTTTGGCATCTCCAAATTCATGTAAATGCTTCTATAATCAGGTTCTGAAGCAATAACTTTACCCGAAATTAAAAAAATTATGCAAGCTAATAAAACTATTTTCTTCATAGCTTCATTTTAACAATTTTTATACAAAAGTAAACCTTTATTTAATCTATATTATTGTAGAAATTGAAGGTGCAATTTGTATAAATTGTCTAACTAAATCAGCATCCCATTGAATACCTGCGCCCATTTTCAAAATTTCGCATGCTTTTTGAACGCTCATACCTTTTCTATAAGGTCTGTCGCTAATCAAAGCGTGATAAGCATCAGCAATAGATACTATTCTTGCTTCAAATGGAATATCAGTACCTGCAAGATTTTCAGGATAACCTTTACCATCCCATCTTTCATGGTGATATTTAACAATTGGAATTAAATCTCTTAATGCTTCATTTGGCATTAATACTTTTTCAGCACCAATAACAGGGTGTTGCTTCATGATTTCCCATTCTTCATCAGAAAGATGTGTTGGTTTTCTCAAAACATTTTCAGGAATACCAATTTTACCTACGTCATGTAACAATGCACCTAGTTTAATTCTTTGAACATCTTCTTCAGGAAGATTTAGAGCATTTGCTAATGCTTCTGAATATCTTGAAACAGAAGAAGAGTGACCTTTTGTATATGTATCTTTCGCATCAATTGCACCAGCAAGTGATGTAACCATTTCCATCAAGTGATTGTGAGAAATGATGTTTTCATTGTTGAATTTATTAACAAGTTCTTCTTCAAAGTTGATACCAACTTGAGCATGACGTTTTGTAAGAACTTCTGCAAATGAACTCAATGCCATATCATCCCAGAAATTAAAGTCCATAGAACTTATAATTGCTGACATACCGTCTTTGTAGCCTTTTGCTTGAGAAATATACATTGCTTGTTCAGCTAAAATCAATAATTTTTCTTGCTCTAAAGAACTTTCTGGATATGATGCAATACCAACAGAAACTTTAACTGAACCAACATCGTCTATCATACAGCATGACAAACTATATGTTAGATATTCAGCCATATATTTTGCATCATCAGTATTTGTTTTAGGCATGATGATAGCAATTTCATCACCACCATATCTACCTGCAAAATCACCACCACGGATATTTTGTTTAATTTTTTCTGCAACAAGTTTAATAACTTCATCACCTTTAGCGTGACCAAGTTCTCTGTTGATTTTTGAAATATTGTTTATATCCATCATAATTACAGATAATTGTGTATCTGTTTGTTCAGCTTTTGCCAATTCGTTTGACAAAATTTCTTGGAAACCTCTGTGGTTATACAATTGTGTTAAAACATCTATGTTTGCATTTGCATTAACTTTTTCTATCAAATCGCAATTGTGAGCAAACAATGCAAAATAATCTGCAAGTAATGAATACAATGACAAATTATTTTTTGCGTAATTATCACCAATCAACATAACACCAATACATTTGTTCATAGAATGCATTGGAACAATTGCAACTTGAGAACTTTGAATATATGGAATATTCAAGAATTTTGAATCCATTGCAATTAAAGGAACATTTGATGTAAATGCTTCTACAACAGGATTATCTGTTTCAGAAACAAAAATTCTTGATGAATATGTTCCACCAATTTTATCAGTCAATTTTACATTGATATAATTTGAATTTTCTTGGAACAAGCCATAAGCAGTAAACAAGCAACTCAATTTTGATACATAAATGTTATGTAATGAATAAAACAAAGAATTCAAACTTGATTTGTTAGTCAAAGACATGCTCATTGAAGAAATCAAATCTACATAATCAACTGGTTTATACGTTGTCTTATAAGCAGCATTATATGCACCAAACAATTTATTTGGAGTAGTTTTGTTATTCAACGCATTTATTCTCGCAATAATACCACCGCTTGCCATTGGATTTGAAGCAGCAGGTGAAGAAGCTATATTGGCATTCTTCTTAGAAGATGCGGCATTATCGAGCAATTGACGTTTATTATCCACTACACTTCCTTTTAAAAATCACTTCTAATTTATATGTATATTATAAAACATCAAATGATTTTTTTTTGCTATTTTGATAAAAAAATTAACAAAAGAGATTAAATTGTTACAAAGATAGCATTAACAATCTTTCTGTAAAACAACACCGTCTTTTTCAACTGCGACAATATTAAAATCTTCATCCCACCAAACATATCCGTTCAATTTAATGTCATGATATTTTAAAACATTTTCACTTGCTAAGCGAACTATATTTTCAAAATTATCAGGATTTTTTAAAGCCATGCTCTTAACTATTTTATTTAATATTGCAGTACTTCCTGCTAATGTTCCGTCTTTTCCTGTTGCTTTTTCTCCATCATAATAAACCGTTTGACCTGCAAATTGCATTTCTTTTTTATCGCTTTGTGCAATAGGCAAAGAATCAGATACCAAAATAATTTTATCTTTTGGTTTTGTCTTGAAAACAAGAGAAACTATTTCTTCTGAAAGATGAACACCATCTGCGATAATTTCTGAATACAAATTATCATTTAATAAAGCCGAAAGTGCTGTAGAAGAAGCTCTATGAGTAATTGAAGCCATAGCATTGAAAGTATGAGTTGTACCATGACAACATGCCAAATCACCACCTACACAATGACCAGCTTGAACTTTTACACCTTGCATTGTTAAATATTTTTGAAGTTTATTATCTTCATCAAGTTCTGGCGCAAGAGTAACTATTTTTATAAAATCGTCTTCAACTTTTTTGTAATTTTCAATCGTTGGTTTCAAAAACAAATTTTCGTCATGGATACCCTTTTTTTGAGGATTAATAAAAATACCTTCTAAATGAATTCCCAATATATCTGCCATTTCTGGTGTTTGTTTTGATTTTGCCTCTTTTATTACCTCAATTTGTTTTTTTATATTTTCACAAGTATCAGTAACTAAAGTAGGGAAAAAACCTCCTATACCACAAGTCAAAAGTTTTTTTGACAAAGATAAAAGTTCATCCACTGTACAATTTGCAAAATCAACACCAAAAACACCATGAAAATGTTGTTCAACAAGTAATGGTGATTTTTGATAATTTTCTATATGTAAATCGTTATTCATCAACTTCAATTCCTAAAAAGACTTTTTTAGCTTGTTCTCTATCATCAAAATGAATAGTTTTGTCTTTCAAAATTTGATAATCTTCATGACCTTTTCCTGCTATAACAATTACGTCTTCTTTTGAAGAAATCAATTTTAAAAGTTCAATAGCTTTACCTCTATCAACTTCTACATGTACTTTTTCAGTATTAATTGATTTTAAACCAGCAAGAATGTCTGTAATAATTTGTTGTGGTTCTTCGCTTCTTGGATTATCAGAAGTTATAACAAGTTTATCAGACAATTCTTCTGCGATAGCACCCATTTTTGGTCGTTTTGTTGCATCTCTATCACCACCACAACCAAATAAGCAAACTAAATTTGAACCTTTTGGAGTAATTTCTCTTGCTGCTTTCAATACATTTTGCAAACCGTCTGGAGTATGTGCATAATCAACAATAACTAATGGTTTTTTAACTACAACTTCAAATCTTCCTGCAACACCTCTTGTTTGTTGCAACGGTTTTATACAAGAATTCAAATCAAAACCCATTGCTAAACCTGTTGAAATTGCAGCTAAAACATTGTAAACACTAAACATGCCATTCATACTTAATTTAACTTGTTGTGAGCCATAATCTTTTGTTTCACAATCAAATTCTGCACCGTTCAAGGCAAAATCGACATTTTTAGCCATAATATCTGCTTTATTTTTCACACCATAAGTAATTACTTTTACACCTTCTGGAACAACATCAATAAATCTTTTTGCATATTTATCATCAGCATTAATTATCGCAAAAGAACCTTTTTTCAATTTTCTAAACAAAATTGATTTTGCATCAAAATAATTATCCATTGTAATGTGATAATCTAAATGGTCTTGAGTTAAATTTGTCAAAACAGCGCCACAATAAACACATCCACCAACTCTATTTTGTTCAAGAGCATGCGAACTAACTTCCATAATTACATTTTTAATTCCTTGTTGTCCAATTCTTGATAACAAAGATTGCAATTCTGGAGCTTGCGGAGTTGTATGTTTTGCTTCTTTATATTCACTATTAGAAGATAATTTATAACCCAAAGTTCCTATCAAAGCACATTGACCATTTTTAGCTTCAAATATTTTTTGAACCAAATGAGTAACGGTAGTTTTTCCATTTGTACCAGTAACACCGATTAAGTTTAACAATTTTGATGGTGAGCCATAAAATTTATCTGCTATATCTGCAATTTGATGACGAGTAGATTCTACAACAACTTGTGGCAAATGTGTGTCTAATGGTTTTTCAACCATTATCGCTCTTGCACCAACTTCTACTGCCTTTTGGAAATATTCATGCCCGTCAGCGTGTTCACCTTTCAAACATACGAAAATATTGCCTGATTTTGTTGTTTTTGAATTATAAGAAATTCCTGTTATATCAATATTTTTAAAATTAATTAATTCTTTATATTGCAAATTTTCAATCAATGTTTCTAGTTTCATATAACCCACCTTTATCTTGTAAACTTATCAACTTTTAAATTCATCATTCTTGAGACTTGAGATGCAACTTCTCTAAATACAGGAGCCGCAACTGTACTTCCCCAAACATCATAACCACTTGCTGAATCGACAAGTACATATATCAATACTTTTGGATTTGAAGCTGGCAAATAACCAACAATTGAAGTGTATAATTTGTTTGAATAACCACTTGCTTTTTCTTTTGGTTTTTTAGAAGTACCTGTTTTTGCTGCAACTAAATAATTATCCAATTTTTCAGGAGCATCAGAATGTTCAACACTTGCAGTCAAAATTCTTGTTATAGTTTTTGCCGTTTCTGGTGACATAACCTGAACATATTTTATTTTCTTTGCTGCGTCTTCTGGCGAATATTTTATAACGTGAGGAGTAACTCTTACTCCATTATTTGCCAACGCAGAAACTGCCGAAACCATTTGAATTGGAGTTACAGAAGCACCATAACCATATCCCATAGATGCTTGTGTTGCAACACCCCATTTTGTCCAATTTGGAAGCAAACCAACAGATTCACCTGGTAAATCAATACCTGTTTTTGAACCTATACCGAATTTTTTAAGCATTGTATAAAATTCTAAAGCAGTCATTTTTTGAGCAACTGCAACAGAACCTACGTTACTTGAATGTGTAAACAAATATTCCATAGAAATAGAACCAGGATAAGGTCTTTTCTTATAATCGTGGTTTTTAATTTCCCATTTGCCGATTTTCATTTTACCTGTATCTAAAACTCTTGAATTTTCATTAATCTTACCAAGAGCCATTGCAGATGCTACAGTTAAAGTTTTAAATGTTGAACCAGCAGGGAATACGTCCGTTAATGTCCAGTTTTTTATTTGCGTTTGCGTAGCTTTTCTAAAATTATTCGGGTCATAATATGGATAAACAGCATAAGCCAAAATTTCTCCATTATGAGGATCCATAACAATAATAGTACCTCTCAACGCATGTTTTTGAGAAATCATTTTGTACAATTCTTGTTCACAAACGTGTTGAATTGCAGTATCTATCGTAAGTGTAATTTCTTTACCCTTCATTGGTGCTGTTGTTGCAACAGGGTCGGTTGAAACGGAATAAATAATATTTCCGTCAGGAGTTCTTTCTGCTGGAGTATTTTTTTCAACATGCTCCAATTGCGATTTTGCAGTAAGTTCAACCCCTGAAGCTATATCCGCATCAAAATTGTAATAACCCAAAATATGTGATGCCATTGTTCCTTGAGGATAAACACGTCTGTTTTTCTTACCCAAACTTATTTCACGCAAACCTAACTGTCTTATTGATTTTGCAGTAACTCTATCAACATCTTTTTTCAAAGTTATAACAGCTGCTTTTTTAGTAAGTTTTTTTGCCAAAGTTGGAGTTGAAATTTTTAAGTATGGAGCTAATATTCTAGCAAGCTCTTCAGGTGAATGGGTATAATCCGAAGGATGAGCATACACGTCAAAAGTTGCTTTATCAGAAGCTAACTTTATACCATTTCTGTCAAAAATATCTCCACGCATAACGAAGTTTCTTAAACTTCTTTGTTTTTTTGCACGCAATCTATAATTCTTAAAATCAACAACTTGAAGCAAGAAAAGATATCCTATAAGCGAAATAGCAAATATTGCAAATGCAACTTGCCAACAACCTAATCTTTTATCAAAAGTCGAAATTCTTGATTTATTATTATTTGTGGAAACTCTATTCATAATGCTAATTTTAGCACAATGAAACACGCATTGATACTTTTATTAAGAAATTTAATGCCTTTTATAATTCGACATCAAACACATCATTCTTATAATAATTTTTCTTTTTAAACATTTTTTCGTTTTTCTTTTTAGTTTTATCTGAAACATTTTTATATGCGTTATTCAAAGAAACCTTCGCAACAGGTTTTCTTGTTTTTCTATCATAAAAAGTTAACCAGAATTTTCTCTTCACATTATCAACAGAAAAAGAAATTCTACCAGCAACTCTATCACCAGGTTTTATTTGTTTAAATAATAAAGAAGACTCTCCAAACACTGATGGATGAAAAACAGCGTTATAATCGTTTATCAACGCAAAATCAAAACTTGAAAAAGTCATATCAGTAAGATTTTTTATCGTTAACGATAACGTAATTGTATTTAATTCTCCAAAAGGATCTTTCTCATAAACAATATTTGTAATGTTTATATCCAAATTAGGACATTTTAATTCATGTTGCAAAAATGCGGTATGTTTATACGTAGGTAAAGGCATTTTTGTATTCAATTTCACCCTTATTTCATCCCCTGGTGAAATCAAAACATTTTTACCTTTTCTATACAAGGCAGCACCCAAACCTATCATACCACCTATTGCAGCACCACCTGCAACAGTATAACCTTGAGAAGCAATAGCTGCTTCTATTCCAAACATATTTAAAGCAACAATTCCACCTACAACACCACCTGCTGCTGTATAACCAACATCTGTTGCGATAATTTTTGTACCTGCTGCTATTGGATGTAATTTTGTTGACATCTTTCCTTCTATTGGAATTTCTCTGCCGTCTGGAGTAACTAAATAATCAAAATCCAAATTTAAAGAACCATCTCTGCCAAGTCTTTTAGCAGATGATGCTTCGCTTATTCTTCCATGTGCAACTGTTCCTGCAGGAATTATTACACCATCTTTACCTTCAACATCTGATGTAACTTCTGCAAAAAATTCATCACCCTCTAAAGAAAAACTTCCGTCTAAAACTTGAGAAACAGTCATTTTTATAACATCATTTTTTGTCCCTTTTCCCATTTCTTCTGTTTTTCCAGTATAAAGTTCTTTCGATAATTCTTCTCTTTTATCTGTTTGTTCAATTCTACCTTTGAAAACATCTGTAGCAAAAGATGGAAGTGCAAACGCAAAATTTGCACAAAAAACAAATAATAAAATTTGTGAAATAAATTTTTTCAAAAATTTCCTCCACAAATATTATACTCTTTATATTTTTTTATGCCAATTTGTAAAAACTAAGCAGAAATTCTAAAAAGAATTTCTGCTTTCACCCTACCTTTTCCTATATTAGCATTAGAAAAACTTAAATATAATCTAGTAAAGATACTTTACTTAACAAACTTGAAGACAAACTATAAGTAGCTTCAAGTGCTGTTTGTGCTGAAACAAGTTCTGTTAATGTTTGAGCCAAATCTGTATCTCTTAAAGATGATCTATATTCTTTTAATGTTAATTGAGTATTATCTAATTTATTTTTTGTAATATCCATTTGTTTTGTAACAGTTGCAAAATTTGTTCTTACAGTCAAACAAGTATTAAAAGCTGTATCTAAACCTTTTAAAGAACCACTTATAGCTGTTGTATCATTTGTTTTCAACGCATTACTTAAATTTACTAAAGTATCAAACAAACCAGTAGATTTTGAAGGATCTGCCGCATCATAAGAACCAAAAAGAACGTCCCCTGTTGTATTTATAGTCATTGAAATACCATCTGAAACAGTTGCTTTTTGTTCATAATCAGCTGTTTTTGGAGTACCTTTATAAGTTATTGCAGTAATGTTTCCATCTGCATCTCTTGTAACATCATAAGTTTTTACAGAAAGTTTTGCACCTGAAAACATATAATTGCCATTATAATCAGTATTTGAAAGACCAATTACACTTTCTAAAATTGAATCAACTTGTGTTTTTATACCAGCCAAGTTTTCTTGAGAATAAGTACCGTTTGCAGCTTGTGTAGCTAAATCAGAAACTTTATTTATCATATCGTTTAATGATGACAAAACATCATCTTGCATATTCATTTGTTGTTGAGCTGCTGAAATATTATTCATATAACCTTGTATTTGGCTTAATTGAGTATTTGTATTCAAAATATTTCTTGCTGCTTGAGCATCATCAGACAAAGTTGAAACTTTAACACCAGAAGATGCTTGTTGAGTAAGTTTGTTAAATTGAGCTTCTTGAGCTGTCATGTAATTTAACATTGATTTTGTTGTATTTATGTTAGTTGTTCTCATAATATTACTTTACCTCTCAATTATTTTCCTAGTGTTACTAGAGTGTCCATTAATTCGTTACATACTGAAAATACTCTACTTGCTGCCTTATAAGCTTGTTGATATTTTAACATATCAGATAATTCTTCGTCTAAATTTACGTTCTTTTCTGATGACATTTTTTCTTCAACACTTGTCAAAACATTTGTTTGAGCAGCATCACGAGTATTAATATCTTCTATTGCAGTACCAATATTTCCAACTGTACTTGCTAAATAGTTTTCGAATGTCTGACCATTCAAGTTTGCGTGTTTCGCAGAACGTGTATTTACCATCATATTTGCGTTTTCACTATTACCAATAGCATCTTCGTAATCTGCTGGTGTAGGATATTTTGACAAATCTAATCTTCCAGCAGCAATTTTATACGGGTCAGATACCAAAGCTTCATTAAGTTTAATATTACCTGCTGTGAAAGTTGTACTACCATCAGAAGTTTTAAACATATCTTCTGTTGAAATAGTCAATTTCTGTCCTGTTGGGTCTAAACATAATGGAGTTGTGCCATCGCCTTTTGGATCACCTGCTTGAATTTCGTTGAATACATCAGCAAATTCTGCAGCCAAAGCATCCATTTGTTCTCTGATTGTATTTATATTCAATGTTGTACTTCTTTGTGTAACATCTAAAATTGCAGCAATTGAACCTGTTTGGATTTTTGAAGTTACATCATCTGCGATTTCAACACCTTCTGGATTATTGATAGAAATTCTTGTTGCAAGATTATTATTTGCATCTAAATAATTTGTTGCGGCCAAATAACCTTGAACGGTTTGACCTCTAACTAAACAAGTATTTGCAACTCTTACGTTTATTGAGCCATTTGAATTTGTAGTAACTTGTACATCCAAAAAGTTTGATAATTCTTTCATTAATTCATCTCTTTGGTCTTGTAAAGAATTTGATAAATTATCAGATGAACGAGTCGCAATAATATTTTGGTTTACTTTAGCAATTTGATCTAACAATGAATTTACTTTATCAATTTGATTAACCATTTCAGATTCTGAATTTGAAGCTAAAGTACCAATAGCTTGAGTTTGATAAGATGCCAAATTTGCATCTGTATTATTAAATGTTTGAACTAAACTATTTGCTTTTGAAATAAAATTTTGTCTTGCGGTCAAATCTGCAGGAGAACTATTTAAAACAGAAGCAGCTGAATAAAAAGCATCTAAGGCATTTGCAACACCAGTACCATTTAATTCGTTCATAACAGATTCAATATTTGATGCTATATCTGCATATTTATCCAAATATGTTTTTTCAGAATTTTGATTCCAATAATATGCTTGCATAAAATTATCAGAATATCTTGTAATAGAAGATATTTGAACACCGCTTAAAGAATTAATAGTAGTTGCAGGATCAGTAGTCAAAGGGGTATAGTTAATAGCCTCTTTTAAATTCATTCTTAGTTTTGAATATCCTTCAGTATTCATATTCGCAACGTTATTAGAAACAATATTGATGCCCTGTTGAGCGACATTCAATGCTTGTCTTGCTATATTCATACTTGCTGTAAGGCCCATAGTTTTCTACCTTTCTTTATACTTCTTCTGAGATTGAACTTATCATACTTTCATCACATTTGACATTATGTCCTGTATTATCATATTGCTGGCTCTGCGGAGATACAACATCTAAAATTATTTTCATTGTTTTATCGACTATCGCCATACCATGCTTTATCAGTTCTTGATGACTTTTTTCCAGCCTTGAAAGTTCTTTTGATAATTCTTTAATTCTTTTTTGCTGTTGTGAAAATCTTTCTGATAATTGTGGATTTTCTGTTTTTGTTCTTTCAATAATATCTGAAAGAGTTATATTTTCATCACCAAAAGAACTTTTACAAATTTCTATGCGTTGTACATTAACTTTATCAATGACTTCTGCTTGATTAACAATTTTTTCATCAATGGTATATAAATTTTCTCCATTTCCATGAATTAAAACTTGCTCTTTTTCAACATAAAGCTCACCTAACTTTTCGTAGGCTTTAATTTCTTCATCAATAATTTCACAATACTGCAAAAGCACTTCACTCATAATAACGCTCCATGTTATTTTAGCTGAATCCATCAATTATATAAACTTTTTGCATTCTATTCCTATATTATGCCACTTCAAATAGAATTTTACCACATGCCATGTTACAAAATGTTACTCTTAAATAACGTAATCAGCTATAACGCTCCTTCCATAAGTTAAACCATACTTTATATCATCATCAGTAAGATTTTCGCCTTCATTTATCTGTGCAATATCTCTAATTTCTTGCACATTTTGACCATCAAAAATTCTTGTATCATTTATGTTCACACCATCAGATGTATTATCTTGAATTGGAGAAGTATTTTGAACTTTATCAATATTCTTAAACGCATTTGAAGCACTTAATTTTTGAAGTGGGTTTACACTTAAACCTGTTATTGAACTAACCATCTACCTTATCTCCTCCTTATTGAACATATTTTTCCATTTGAGTGTAAATTTGTTTTGCAAAACCGAAAGATGTTCTTGGGTTACTTGCAAGTTGTCTGCCAACTTCATCAAATACGAAAGATTTCATTTTGTCGTAATAAGACGCTTCATCACCGAAAATTCCACCCTCTCTATCTACTGTTTTGTCATACAAAGTCAAAATTTTTGTAATAAAAACAGATTCAAATTCTTGTGCAACTTTTTTAAGTTTTTCTTTTGAATTTGCAGAGTTTTCAATTCGATTTAAAATTTGTTGATCTGAGTTTACTGCCCTATCCTGAAACATAGGTGTAATCATTCCATCTGACATTTCCATTCTACACTTTATCCCCTATTTTTTAATCGTCTATCTAAATTATTATCAATTCTGCTTGCAAACTACCTGATTTTTTCAATGCTTGCAAAATTGAAATCAAATCAATTGGAGCAACACCAATTGAATTTAATGTTCTAACCAAATCATTCAAATTACTGTTTGCAGGCATTGCAATCACACTACCTGTTGCACCTTTATTAACAGCTATATCAGCATTTGAAAATCCTACTGTTGAACCTTCTGCAAAAGAATTTGGTTGAGAAACACCATTTACCGCAGCAACTGTAACAGTCAAATTACCATGTGCAACTGCTGAAGGTAAAAGTTTTACATCTGAACCAATTACAACAGTTCCGGTTCTTTCGTTTACAACAACTTTTGCTTTGTCAGAAGTTGGTGTAACATCAATGTTTTCTAAAATTGACAAAAATCCAATTCTATCGTTCATAAATTTTTGAGGAATTTGAACTTCAACACTAGTTCCGTCAATTGCTCTTGCAGGAGCAAGCAAGCTTGAAATTCTTTTTGCAATTCTTGAAACCATAGTATAATCTGATTCATTTATAGAAATTGTAATTGTTGTTTCGTCACCAATAGTAGTCATCATATCTCTTTCCATAATTGCACCACCTGGAATTCTACCAGTTGATGTAATTGCAGTTCTTGTAGAACTACCATCAGCAGAAGCATTAATACCACCAACAGAAACAGGACCTTGAGCAACAGCAACAGCTTCACCGTTTGGAGCTTTCATTATAGTTTGAACTAAAACGCCACCTTCCAAACTTTTAGCATCTGCCATTGTTGATACTGTTACGTCAATTCTATCACCGTTTTTTGCGAAAGGTGGAACAGTTGCGGTTACAATAACTGCTGCTGAACAACCTTTTTGAATATAGTTATCTTGAGAAATAACTGTTCCCAAATTCATTAATAACAATTTTTCAGTAATTTGTGTTGAACGAGAGTTGTCACCTGTCTTTGGAAGTCCGACAACTATACCATAACCTACTATTTGGTTATCTCTGACACCCTTGACGTGTGAAATATCTTTCAATCTTACTGTTTGTGCTTCTGATGCAAGAGGTATAAAACTTGCAAGAAGTGATATTATCATTGTTATTACTAAGAATTTAATATTTTTCATTATTTCCCTCTTCCTAGAACAAGTATTTAATAAACTTGTTAATAATACCGTCATTATTTGAACGAGATACTGAACCTCTACCATTAACTGCAAATTGAAGATTTGCAACATATCTTGAATAAACTTCACCATCTGTATTTATCCATCTTGGATCTACAATACCTGTTACAATTAAATCCACTCTTTCATTTGCATTAACTAAAGTTTTCTTTCCTTGAACAATCAAATTTCCATTTGGCAACTGTTGTGTAACTTGAACTGCAATATTGTTTCCAAAAGAAAGTTTATTTGAAGAACCTGCTGAATTTTCAACAGTATTTGAACCACCAAATGTGCTAAATGCAGGATCTAATTCTTTTCCGAATAATTTATTAAAAATGATATTCCAAACACCTGAAAATCTATCAACAGTTGTTGAGTTTTTATCTGATGTATAAGTAACATTATTTGTTGCAGTAACTGTTTCGTCCATGATTATAGAAATCAAATCACCTACTGAACGAGCTTGAACTCCACCATACAAACTTTTTGGAGTTGCATTATAAGTTTGAGCAGCACCTAAAGTAAATAAAGATTCTGCATTTGCACTCATTACAAATACAGTTGTGATAAATAAAGTTATACATACATACTTAATCAATCTAATCATATTTTCACCAATATTTTATTTTCCCCTACCACAGTTCCCTTATAAACTCTGTTGTATTTTTTGTTCAAAACAGTAATATGTTCCCCAATTGCTCCATCTGAAAGAGCAACACCATCAACAGAAATAGTTAAATTATTTGAATTAAAAAACACAGTTACAAGTGAATTTCTTAATACTTCTGGTTTTAATTTTACAAATCTTTCATCAATAATTTCACCTGATACAAAATATTTTTTTGAATAATATTCATGATTTACCAATGCAACAGGTTTTAGAACATGACTATAAATATTTGAAACATCTTTTTTTTCAGTTGCAACAACAAAAGGAGTAATTGCTTGATTTCTATCAATTGTAGTTGTAGCAACCAATACATTTGCATACACTTTTGTTGTAATAGGTGCATTAAAAACTTTATAAGTTTTTCCATTAACAAGCAAAGATACTTTTATCAATTCTCTTGGTACATAGTTTGCAGAATTTCTTTGAATATTATATGTAATTTTTCCTGCAGGGACATTCAATTCTGCAAAAGGAACACCTACAACTTTTACATTAACTTCATCAGCAATAGATTTTTTATATAATTTTTCTGTTGCTTTTTGAATTTCTGACATAACTTGAACATCTTTTAACACAACAGCATCAGCTTTTGCGCCTGCAAAAGCTAAAATCACTGTTAATATTAAATTGACGAAAAGTTTATTCATTTATTATACCATTTGGTTAGTTTGTCTTAAGATATCGCTTGATGCGGTAATTATTTTTGAATTTGATTCAAACGCACGTTCTGCTTTAATCAAACCGATTAATTCATCAACGATTTGAACATTTGAACCTTCCAAATATCCTTGTTCTATTAAACCCATACCGTTTTGACCTGGAGCATCTTCAACAGCATTACCAGAAGCAGAAGTTTCTACAAATAAGTTATGACCAACTGAAAGCAAACCAGATGGGTTTAAAAATCTTGCAATTTGAATTGTACCAACTTGTTGTTGCGCACTATCTTTACCTGTTGTAACAGATACGTTACCGTCTGTTGTAATTGTAATACCTTTAGCATCTTGAGGAATTGAAATCGCAGGTTGAACAAGCAAACCATCAGAAGTACATAATTGACCGTTTGCATCAATTTGGAAAGAACCATCACGAGTATAAGCAAGAGTACCGTCTGACATCATAACTTTGAAGAAACCTTCACCTTCAATAGCCAAATCCAAACTTCTTCCTGAAGAAATAATAGAGCCTTGATTAAAAACTCTTGTTGTAGCAGATGTTTTAACACCTAATCCATATTCAACACCTACAGGTTGATATGTACCTTGGTCTAACATAGCACCAGGAGAACGTTCAATTTGACTTAATAAGTCTTGAAATTCTACTCTTGATTTCTTAAAACCTGTTGTATTAACGTTTGCGATGTTATTTGCGATTACGTCAAGATAGTTTTGTTGTGCCATCATGCCTGTCGCTGCTGTTGATAACGCTCTTAACATCTATTTCCTCCTACCCGCTTATAATCTTGCGATTTTTAATGCTTCGTTTAATGTATCACTACTATTTTTTACTACTTTTGACAAAGATTCGTAATTTCTTGTTGTGCTTATTGTTTTTATCATTTCGTTCACAATATTTGTGTTCGCCATTTCTAAAGCACCTTGTTCAATTACAAATTTGCTTGCTTTTAATTCAGGATTTAAATATCCTGTTTTCGGCACAAATTTTGAGCCGCCAATATTCCTCAAGTCTTCTTTATTTGAAAAATCAAATATTCCAATTCTTTGCATTGTAATTCTGTCATTTTTATTGACAAGTTCTATTTGACCTCTCTCACTTATTATAAGGTCTTTCATTGAGTTCATCACTACACCATTTGTACGAATTCTTATTCTTTTATTTCTTTCGTCCATGACATAATCGCCATCTTTTGTAGTCAAAAACCCTTGACTATTCATTGTAAAAGCACCATTTCTTGTGTATGACATTTCACCAGTTTTATAATCTTCTATCTTGAAAAAACCATCACCTTGAATTGCTAAATCAAATGTGTTTCCTGTTTGAGTAAATGCTCCTTGTGAAAAATCATAAGTCAATTTTTGAACTTTACTACCCACACTCAAAGAACCAATTGGAGAATATTCTTCTGTTTTTAAATCTTTATCAACAACTGTTGCGTCATAAATATTTTGAAACGTTAAAACTTGTTTTTTATATCCAATAGTATTTACGTTAGCAACGTTATTCGCCGTAGAATCATTTTGTTCCATCAACGAAATCATACCTTTTGCTGCTGATTCTAACCCTCTTATAATCATTAAGCATCTCCTTTGTATTTGTTATAAATACTCAAGACGTTTTTTACATATCTTTGAGTTTCTTGATATGGTGGAATACCGTGATATTTTTTTACTGCGTTAGGACCTGCATTATATGCAGCTAAAGCCAATTCTTTGTTTCCGCCAAATCTATCCATCAAACCTTTTAAATATTTTGTACCGCCGTAAATATTTTGTTCAGCATTATATGAATCAACTACACCTAAACTTTTAGCAGTTGCAGGCATCAATTGCATTAAACCAGCAGCACCACAACGAGATTTTGCATGTTCATTAAAACCAGACTCTTGTTTTACAACAGCTCTTACAAAATCTGCATCTAGTCCTGCTTTTTCTGCATATTCGTCAATCAATTTATTAATTTCATCTTTTGAAACATCACGACCTGAATACTTTTCGCCCATTTTTTCAGTAGAACCTGACACCGTAGAATCAAGTATTTTTTGGAAATTTTGATTAACACGATTAATTTCTTCGCCTGAAAGACGTTGAAATTGCTGTTCAATCATTGAAATTCTTTGTAAAGTTATATCTAGTCCAGTTATTTCCATTACTACCTTTTATGTACTTATATCCCTACACATACAATTTACAATAATTACACGCAAACAGACATCAACCCGAAGATTAATGTTTTACCCTCGACATAGACCACATGGTCAATATTTTAAAAATTGAAACATTTGTTTACATTTGCAAATTATTTAGGCAATTTCCTGCAAAAAATATACTTATACATGATGTAACACGATTGAGGATATTTATGACTGGTAATTTTGCATACCTTACAAATAATGCAGCAAAACAAGCATCATCATTTGATACTTCAGTTTTGCAAAATATAAATATGCCAAATCTAAACCCTTCATACAGATATGCAAATAGGGTTGCTCAATCTGAACAAATGCAAATGGCTACTCAACCTATCAAAGATGGTTTTGTAAGAGCCGGTGAAAAAGTTGAAGAGCAAGTTAAAAATATTGATAAAGAAAAAACAATAAAAAAAGTTATTTCATGGGGACTTGCAATTGCAACAACAATTGGAGTTGCTTGCTTAACTAATAAAAATGTCAATAAAATTTGGAAAGCAGGAGAAGCAGTTGATAAAAAAGTTGCTAACAGTAATTTCTGCAAACAAGCAAAAGATTTATTCGCTAAAATAAAAGACAAAAACCCTCTAAAAAATTCTAAATTATTAAAAGATATAAAAGATGTAACATCTAAAGAAAAAAGATTACAACCAAAATCAAGCTGGGCAAAAATGTCAGTTTTAGGTCCAAAAGGTATCTTCTCACTTACTCCTTCTGACATATTAAAAAGCACAGCTAAATCAGCAAAAAATCCTCAAGAATTTACAAAATATCTTGAAGCTTTAATTGGAAAAGACACAAAAATCTGTAATAAAGGAATTTCTGAAATTACAGAAGCTTGTTTCAAAGATGGAAACCTTGGAGAAAGTTTTGATTTTTCAAAAGGTTTGATGGATGCAATCAAAAATAAACATAATTTAAAAACAACAGAAGAATTATTCGGATTTTTCGATAAATTAAAAGTTGGAAAAATCGGCGAAAACACTTTTGAATTTGCAAAAGACTTAAAAATAAAAGGTTGGGCTCCTTTCACAAAAGGTAACCTTGGCGAAACAATGAAAAAACTTGCTATTATGAATGGTGAAGGTGCAACAACAAAACTTGGAAAAATGACACAACAAGTGCCTCTAATACTTGGAGAATCAATAAGCAACTGTGTAAACGACAGAAGCACATTCGGTGTTTTAATTTGTGCAGGAACTTTACCTCAAGTATTTGACGAAGCACAAAATGCTAAAAAAGGTAAAAAAGTAGCAACAGCAGCAGCTGAATTAACATCAACTGCAACAGGTTGGGCAATTGGTACAGCAGGTGCTGGTGCAATCGTTTATTCACTAGGAAGTTTGAAAAATTTAAAAAGCACAGGTGTAGTTGCAAATCTACTTAAAAAAGTTGGAAACGTAGCAAGCATGGGCCTAGCTAACAACAGCAGTAAACCAGCAAAAATTATCGGTGGCGCTTTAAGACTTGTCGGTGTTCTAACTTTAAGCAGTAAAATTTCTACACCTTTTGATAATGCAATCAAAAAACTTTTCGGACTTCCAACAGCAAAAGAAAAAGAAATCGCAGAAGCTGAAAAGCAAATGATGGAAGCTCAATATTGCCAATACCCACAAGCAATGTAGTTTAATCTTTATTGATTGAAAAATAAACTTCTTTTAATCGTTTTTTGCTAATGTGTGTGTATAGTTGAGTTGTTGAAACATCAGAGTGTCCCAATAGTTCTTGAACAATTCTCAAATCTGCGCCGTTTTCAAGTAAATGAGTTGCAAAAGAATGTCTTAGAGTATGAGGCGAAATATTTTTGTGCAAATGTTTTCCTCGTTCTCTAATAAAATTATAAATATCTTGACGTGTCAAAAATCTTCCACTATCTGATATTAAAAGATTTTTTGACTCAATATTATATTCAGAAACTAAAATTTTTCTTTTTTGATAATAATTTGCTAATGCTTCTTTTGCTTTACTACCAACAGGGATAAGTCGTTCCTTTGAGCCTTTACCTCGACATCTTAAATAACTTGCAGTGACATCAACATCAGTTGTTTTTAAGTTAACTAATTCAGACACACGAAGTCCGCAGCCATACAAAAGCTCTACAATAAGCCTTTGAACTTCAGACAAATTCTCATTTAAAATTAATTCAATTTCTTCGACTGAAATAACTTTTGGCAATCTTTTTGGAATACGAGGCTGCTCTAAAGTTGTTGTAGGATTTTTTAGAGCATATTCATTTGCACAAAGCCATTTAAAAAAACCTCTGAGCGATGCAAATTTTCGCATTACAGAACTTGGTGCATATCTTTTTTCTCTCAAATCTCTTATATAAGAATTTATTTGTGAACGCTCCACTTCATTTTGCGGATTTTCATAAACATTACAAAATTCAAAAAAAGCTCCCAAATCTCTCCTATAAGCCTCAATTGTATTAATCGAAAGACCTTTTTCAACTTCTAAAAATTCTAAATACTCTGCTAATAATTGAATTTCCATAACACATCATTATAAATCTTTTTCAAAACTTTAACATCATGCTAAAAGTGGGTAATAACATGGAAAAACATGATTAAGTATTGTAACAATTAAGTAAATTTAAATTAATATTTTAGCAATTATTTTTAAAAATATGGTTTTATATAAGAGTAAGAGTACAAAGAGGTTATACATGGATTTATCAATTCAAAAAATGAATTTGTTTAATATCCCTTCTTTCAGAGGAGTAGAACAAACTCCTGCTGTTCAACCTCAAGTGTCAAAAGGTGTTGAAAAAACTCAACCAACAACAGGCAACCCTTTTGCAACAGCTGTATCTAACAGCAACATGTTCCAAGCTGCTACTGCTGGTGTTAATACTAACATCGGTATCGGTGAAAAATCTTACGCAGCTGGTCAATGTGGTTACAAAGATGCAGTTTGCCACACTATCGCATTTGCTTAATTCTTACAAACAATATTTTTAAATTACCTCAAGGAACTTATGTACTTGAGGGATTAGTCGTGTGTTAAGATATTGATTTAAAAATTTATCAAAAATTTCTTCTATTTTTTTTGTTTCAACACCAATTTTATCTTCAACTGTTTTTGGTTGTAAAACTAGCAATATGTTATATTTTTTTGCTAAATTTACGCATTTTGAAATTTCTTCTTCTGAAATATTTTCATCAAAAACTATTTTTGCAAAAATTTCTTTATTATGTTTTTTCGCAACATCAAAAAACGCATCATGTTTTGCAATTGTATCCATGCCTGAAGAACTTTCAAGTTTAATATCAGCAGAAATTATATCTACAAAATCAATAATTTCTAACAATTTTGATGACAAAGTTGCGTTTGTTTCCAAATACACCGGTTTATTCAACATTGGTAAAAACTCTTTCAAAAAATCAACTGACAAAAGAGGTTCGCCACCTGTCAAAGAAATTGAATGAATTTGTTTTAAATCAAATTCTTCTACCTTTTGCAACAATTCTTTTGGAGTCATTTCAAATTGTGCATTTATAAATTCTGTATCGCAATAATTACATTTCAAATTGCAACCGCTAAATCTTATAAACAGTTGTTTTGCTCCAACGTAAGGACCTTCGCCTTGAATTGAAGAAAAAATTTCTATTATTCTAGTTTTGTTTTCTGACATTAATTTTCTTCTCTAATATTACTTGTAGAAATTCTTTGAAGTTCTTTATACAATTCCAATTCTTTTTCGGACAAATTTTTTGGAACTTCTATTTTTACAGTAACAATCATATCACCTTTTTCGCCATTTAGTTCAAAACCTTGACCTTGAAGTCTTAATTTTTGACCTGAATGAGTATTTGGTGCAATTCTAACTTTCAACATACCATTGAAAGTTTTTAGATTTACAACACCACCCAAAACTGCTTCTGACGGAGTTATCAAAATTTCTGTACAAATATTTCTTCCGTCTATTGTGAATTTTGAATTATTTTCAATTTTTACGGTCAAATACAAATCACCATTTCGACCGCCATTATAACCAGCATTACCTTCATTTGGCACTCTTATTTTTGAACCAGATTTTATATTTTTAGGAATTTTTACAGTAATTTTTTTGTGTTTTGTAACTTCACCTTTGCCGCCACAAACAGGACATTTTGCACCATTCAAAAACACTCTACCATGACAATTTTCACAAGCATGACTATGAACTAAATTTACTGTTCTTACAGTACCTTCTATAGCTTCTTCCAAAGTTATAGTAATCTCTGCTTCAAGATTTGTACCGATTTGAGGTTTAAGTTCTTTTCTAAATTCTTGCTTTTGAGTAGAAGAAGTTGTGGTTTTAAACTTACTTAAAATATCATTAAAAATATTTGAAAAAGGTTCTTCATTTTTTTCTTTTTCATAAACATTTTGTTCTTTCTTATACTCTTGTCTTGCTTGGTTAAAAGTATTTGAATGATAAGAAGATTTTTTCACGTTTCTAATTATGTCATAATCTCTTCTTTTTGAAGAATTTGATAACACTTCATAAGCCTCACTAACTTCTTTAAATTTTTTAATGCATTCAGCGTTACCATCATTCAAATCTGGATGATATTTTCTTGCAAGTCTTCTATATGAACTTTTTATCTCTGATAAAGAAGCGTCATTAGATACTTCTAATATTTCATAATAATTTTTTTCAGATGATAAAACCATTTCACCTCATCAGATAATAATTCAAAGGGCTTCTCTCGTGTATATATTTTTATCTTAATGAAGATTTTTTAAATATCAATAGTTTAAATATAGTAAAAATGTACAATCTTAAAAACTTTGAAATAATATTTTAAATGCAAGTACAATCAATATAACTCCACCAAATATCGTTAAATACTTGGTTTGAAGATTTTTAAATAAATTCCCTGTCCAAAACGCAATTAAAGAATTTATAAAAGTAACTACACCAATCACTATAGATGGAAAAAATATTTTAACCCCGCTCAAAGATAAAGAAACTCCAGCCGAAAGAGCATCTATACTTGTTGCAACAGACACAACCAAAATGTATTTAAAACACAAATTATTTTGACAAGTATCATCTTTATCATCATTTTTAAACGCATCAAAAATAAATTTGACACCCAAAACTAAAAAAATTATAAATACAATAAACGCACTATACGGTTGAACAAAATCTACTACTAAATTTGCAAAGAAATACCCAATAACAGGCATCAAAAACTGAAAAAAACCAACCGAAAAAGCTAAAAGCAAAGAATTTGCAGTTCTATTCTTTGTAAAAATCAACCCATTAGAAAAGGAAACAACAGTTGCATCTATTGATAAAGCTATTGCAAGTATAAAAATATCAACTATAGACATACACTAATCCTTCAAAGTAACAGCAACTTCTACCTCAAAAAATCGTTTCCAAGGGAATTTATACTTTACATCAAAATCTAAATCTAAAGCTGAAAAAACTTTCTTTTCATAAGGTTTCATCAACTTTTTCAATTCGCTGATATGAGGTTTATCACTTTGTTTTTTAAGTTTTTGTCTTACTATTGCCTGATAAGCCCAATCATCCAAAAATCTAACTGCTTGAACTTTTTTAAATGCTAAATCATCATAGTCAGTTGCTAAAAACCTTACTAAAGCAGCACATATCAAACTACCAACAGTATTTGCAGAAGTATTCCATGCGCTATAACCATAAAACTTTTTATCTAATTTTTTACGGAACATTTTTCTTACAAATCTTCTATCTGCACCATTTGCAAATCTTACATCTGCAATTGCATAAGGTTTATTTGGCAAAGAAAGTTCTGATGAAAAATGTTTTGTATTAACTCCCATAACAAGTTCACCTTGAACATCTTCAAAATTATTGACTATCAAGACTATATCAGATTTTTCTTCGCCTGTAATTTTGCAATTTGCAAGTTTTAATTGTCCTTTTACACTTTTTTCAATAGAAACATCTTCATATTTTGAGATTAATTCAACATCTTTTGGTGATAAAAATCTAATTGCAAATTTTGGTTCTATATTGTTATATTCTGCAATTGCACGACTCATCAAAGATAATGGGATTTCATCTGCGCCCGTTTTTATTAAACCTACGGCATTTTCTACATCTTCTTGATTAAGCATTGATTCTAAAATTTCAGCTTCAAAAACATTAAAACCATATTTTGCACAATCATCTTTTGAGAAAACTAACGTTGAGAAAAAACCATCCTTAAACCATTCAACATACAATTTATTTATTATAAAATTTCTTCTTCTTGTAGCTAAATAATCATCAATAATATCTTTTGGAATGTCTGTTTCATCTTCCATTAATTCATGAAATTTATATGAATATTCAAATATTCTTTCGCCAAACAAATTCCAATATTTTTTTTCTTCTTCATTACAATTATTATTTGAAATACGCATTATAGAAGAAACAGCATAAACCTTTGTATTTTTATCAACAAGTTTTTTAAATTTTTTCAATCTATCAACAATTTCTTCAACAGTATCATTTGAACGTCTTGAAGGAATTAGTCCGCCGTAAGCAATAGTATCAAGAGAAACAATCAACGCATCTACTTTTGGAATAGTTTTTAACCAATCAAAAATCCCATCAATATTGGCAATTGAATGTAAACCACCTAACAGTTCTCTATCTGGAATAAAAAATTGCAAATTTCTATCAATTTGCGCTATTTCTTTTGGCAAATTATAACATACAGGTCTATCGTCTATTGGAATAAAAGCTATCTTCATCAATTCCTCTTATTCTGTTTTTTTTAAAAACATATTTATTGCTGTCTTAAAATCAGTTGGTGTTTCTAATGTGTTATCATACTTTGGTTCTTTTGGAAACAAACTTGCTCTTGAAATAATAGTTTTATATAATTTTAAGCCACCATAAATCGCCAAGGCTGAAATTGCAACACCTAACATTGAAACAAAAAATTTAAAAACTTTGTACTTTGTACTATTCTTATCCATAGTTTTTAATGTTTGAATGTTTTTCTCAGGAATAGATTGCGGAGCATCATCAATTCGCACAGGTTTTTTATTATTTTCAGTTTGTTGTGAAACTTGTTGAGTTACTTGCGACTGCTCTGCATAAGCAACTGAAGAACTAAACACATTTTCAACTCTTGCAAATGCAAGAGTTGAAAATATTGCAACTATCATAAAACTTAAATTTAAAAAACTAAGCTTTTTCTTCATCTTTTGCCTCAGCTTTTTTAGCTTTTCTTGGTTTTCTAGTTGTTGTACTTGCAGTTTTTTTACCTTTCTTTTTTGGTTTTTCTTCTTCTGCAACTACTTCTTTTTTAGCGTCTTCCTGTTTTACTTCTACCTTTTCATCTGCTTTTTTAGTTGTTTTTCTTCTTGTTTTCTTTGCAGGTGCTTTTTCTTCTACAACTTCTTCAACTTTTACTTCCGCTTTTGGTTGAACTTCAACAACTTCAACTTCTTGTGGAATTTGTTGTTCTACAATAGGTTGAACATCTTGTTGAACATCAGAATTGTTGTTAAATTTATTTTTATTCTTGTTAAATTTATTTTTGTTTTTATTAAATTTATTATTTTTATTTCTGTTATCTTGATTATTTTCAGCACCTTCTGGAGATTCATTATGAACCTTGAAATTAGCCATAGGAAGTTTTGCTTTTGCATTTTTTGCTCTCATTTCGCCTTCTGCTGTTGGAGATGCAAATTTGAAATCTTCCATTATATAACCTGAGCCTTGACAATGAGGACATTTTTTAGAGAATAATTCAGAAATACTTTGACCTTGTCTATGACGTGTAAGCTCTACCAAACCTAAATCAGAAAGCTGACCAACTTGAGGTTTTGCTTTATCAGGTTCTAAAGCTAGTTCAAATTCTTCTAAAATTGCAAGTTTATCAAGACGAGAAGTCATATCAATGAAATCGACAATAATCATACCGCCGATATTACGCAATCTCAATTGTCTTGCGATTTCGTGTACTGCCTCTTTATTAGTTTTAAAAATTGTTTCATCTTGAGTTGCTGAACTTGTAAATTTACCACTATTTACATCAATTGAAGTCAATGCTTCTGTTGTTTGGATAAACAAATATCCACCTGATGGCATATTAACTTTTGTTTGAAGTGCAGCTTTTATTTCTTTATGAATATCAGTTGCAATCAATAATGGTTCAGTTCCTTTGTACAAAGTTACGTTTATATTTTTATTCATGTGCCAATTTTGAAGCAATTGTTGAACACGATTTAGAGCGAATGCTGTATCTACAACAATTTCAGAAACATCATCAGTACAAGCTTCTCTCAAAACTCTATACAACAAATCTTGGTCACGAGAAATCAAAGCTGGTGGAGTCAAACTATCTGCTGAAGATACAATTGTATTCCATTTTTCTAATAAAATTTCTAAATCTTCTTGAATATCAGCTCCTGATTGATTTTCTGCTTCTGTTCTGATGATTATACCAACACCGACAGGTTTCAAAAGGCTTACTATAGATTTTAATCTTGCTCTTTCTTTTGAATTTTCAATCTTTTTACTTACGTTAATACCTGTTTCATTTGGCATTAAAACCAAAAATCTACCTGGTAAACTAACTTCTGTTGTAACTCTAGGACCTTTGTGTCCTGTTGGTTCTTTTGTAACTTGAACAACTAATTTTTGTTTTGGAGAAAGTTTATCTTTCAAAGCACCTTTTCCAATAACATCTTGTGCATGCAAGAAACCCATTTTATCAGAACCTACATTTACAAACGCAGCTTCAATACTTGGTAAAATGTTTTCTACTGTTGCAAGATAAATATCTCCTAAAAGAATATCACCTCTTGTAACATAAAATTCTTGAACTTTTTTGCCTTCCATAATGGCAGCGATATTATCACGTTCTGCGATAATAATTTTCTTTTCATTGTTTTCCATAAAAACCCTTTGCTTTCTGCTTTCAGAAACTATCTTACTTACAATACTCAACTTTTAAATAACATTTCCATCCACGTCAAAAAATCTTGTACGTTTGATGTCTAATAACATGTCAGGAACAATGATTTTCATTAAATCATCAGCTCTGACAGACGGAATTTCACTTCCTTGACCGCTTTTTAAAACTATGAACAAACTTTCATCCTTAAATTCA
>JAZLGV010000086.1:0-22208 GCA_045616505.1 Candidatus Gastranaerophilaceae bacterium
TAATAGAATATATTAAAAACAAACAAAGACAAGGTATAAACCTTGTCTTTGTTTTGTAAAAAGTAATTTCTACAAAACAAAAAGCAAACCACAAAAGAATCATTATCAAATCATATACAATTTACATTGATTGCTATTGCATTTTGAAAAAAATTTAATTAAAATATAATTTATGAGTGATGTTAAACCTAATCAAACAGTCAAAATTTTTCTAAAAACAAGACAAGGTGTAGATGTTATTTTAGAGTGTCTAGTGAAAGAATATTTAAATGACAGGCTTTCACTAAATTTTAACGAAACATCATTTGAACCTTATTATGACTATCTTCAAGAAGGTGATGAAATCGGAGTAAAAATCTTCACACCACTTGGAGTAATTGTTTTTTATTCCATGATATTAAACTCTCCACAAGAAGAAGAATTTGTGATAGAATATGTAGAGGCATCTCCTCAAATTCAACGTAGAGAATATGCAAGAATTGAATGTCATGAAAAAATCATTATTGAAACTTCTGACAAAAACCTTATCATAGCAAGAACTTTAGACATTAGTGGTAGTGGAATAAAATTTGAAGTTAATGATGATGAAAATCAACATATCGTTCCAGAAGATATTGTAAAAATGACATTGACCATGCCAAATGCTAAATCAGTTGTTGCTAGAGCAAAAATTGTAAATACAACTTTTTTACCAAGAGATGAGCATGTTTTAACTTTCATCGAAATTGATGAAAAAGACAGAGATAGAATTATAAAAAGATGCTTTGAATTACAAACAAATACAGAAGAAAGTTTCGAATAAATTATGACTCAAGAATTAGACAACAAAAAAGAAGAAAAGAAAGTAAAAAAAGCTAATAAAAAAAGCAATATTCAAAAATCAATAGAGCTTTGTCAAATTAGCTTGCAAAAAGACCCTACAAATGCAGATTTGCACGTAAAACTAGGGGATTTATATCTTGCTTGGCATCTTGATATTTATAATTTATCTCAATATGTTGATGAAGCTATTACTGAATACCAACGAGCTTTAGAAACATATATTGATTCTGCAGAAATTTATTTCAAAATAGGTTTGGCTCAATTTTACAAAGGTGATTTGGACAAAGCCATCAATTACTTTAATATGTCTATCAAAAAAGATGAAAAATTCTACAAGCCTTATCTTTTATTAGCAGAAACATATACTAAAAAAGCTAGATTTGTTGATGCGATAAGCTATGCAAAAAAATCTATAAAATTAAGACCTTGCAGAAACTCTTGTGCTCATTATATGTTGCACAATTTATACAAAATTTCTTCATTCAAAAACTTCAAAACAACAATGAAAAGTTATTTAGAATGGACTTTGGCAGCTTTGACATTACCTTTTGATATGCAAGCAATCAGAAATGTTGGACGTTCTTTGAGTTATTTCAAATTCTTACCAATACTTCTAAAAGGTTTTATCAAAGTTAAAAAAGAAGGTTTAGCAGAAGCGATTAATGTTTATACAGAAGCAATAGAACAAGCACCAGGGTTTGTACCATTGTACTACCTATTAGGTGACATTTATCGTACTTTAGGTGATTATCACAATGCAATTGTTGAATATAAAGCTGCAATTTGGATTGATTCTTTAAACATTCCTGCATACAGACATCTTTGTCAAACTTATGAAGAACAAGGCGATTATGATAGTGCAATTGATGTTTATTTGAAATTAATCGAAATTTTACCAACAATGCCAGAATTTCATTCAAATCTTGCAAATATTTATTATTTGAAAGGTGAAGTAGATGAGGCTATTTCTCACTATCAAACTGCAATAACACTTAACCCTAATAAAAATTGGACAAGTATCATTGCTCAAACTTTGGGTTATGTTCAACAACAAGCAACACAAGATTTGAACGCAGCAATTGGTTCATATCAAAGTGCATTTCTTTTAACTCCTGAAGATATTGATATTTATGTAAATTTAGGTAGTGCTTTTTATGATAAAGAAGATTATGATAACGCACTAACAGTTTATCGTACAGCATTAGAACTTCAACCAACAAGTTCCAAAATCCATTGTAATTTAGGTTTCTTACATTGGGGCAAAGGCGATACTGATGAAGCAATAAAAGAATATGAATTAGCTATCGAATATGACAAAAATTATGATATAGCATACAACAATTTAGGTGTAATTTATCTTGATGATTTGGGAAGAGTTCAAAAGGCTTGTGAACTATTCCAAAAAGCAATTGATTGCAATCCAAATTACGCTTTAGCTTACTTCAACCTAGCAAGAGGTATCACAATAAAAGGTGATAAAGTTGAAGCAGCAAAATTATATCAATTAGCACAAGATATCAACAAGGTTACAAATGAACTTGACCCACAAGATATTACAGACAAAATAAATGCTCTTTTCCAATAAATGATTAAGGTTTAATTTTGCCCATCATTTTGTCGATTTGTTTTAGATATCTTTCCATGTGGAAGAATAAAGTTTCTCTAAAACCGTGTTCTTTCATATCTTTGATAACATCTTTCATAGGAATGTTATCTTTCAAATATTTGTTCAAACCAGTAACAAATCCGGTTCTGTCACGTCCAAAAGTACAATGAACAAATAGAGGATTTTCTTTTGTAGCTTTATTAATAACTTCAAGCAACTTCGGCAAACTTTTTGTAATATTAAAAGGATCTAGCGGAATATTTATGTAATCAAGTCCGAATTTCTTTGCTTGACTAGATAAAGTGTCTAACTCTTTTTTCTTTATTGTTTTCAAGTTTAAAACTGTTTTTATACCTTCTTTAGAAAGATTTTGAAATTCAGCTTCACCAGCTTGTGAACCACGATAAAAAGAATCACTAACCTTTTGCATATAAAAAGGCTTCTTGTTTGTCCACAATTTATCCATTATACAAATAATTGGATTACCTGTAATAGGTTTTATTGAAGTTGAAACCATAAAATCTCCAAAAAATTACACACCTATACTATATATAAAGTAAAATCAGAGAAAAAAATTGCCTTTAGATATCATTTCTTAATTCAATATAATTTTTTAATGATATTTTCCAATTCCTGCAACATTTATTATTGTCCATTATGCTATTTTTTGGACGTTTTGCAGCTCGTGGGAATTCGTCAGTTGTGCAAGGTTTTAAATTAACATCTTTTCCGATAATAGAAAATATTTCTTTTGCAAAACCATACCATGAAGTATGACCACTGCCACAAGTTAAATAAACACCGTAATCTGCGTTTTTATTAATTAAATTAACGATTGCGTTTGAAAGCTCAACTGTCCAAGTCGGACAACCTACTTGATCGTCAACAACCTTCAATTCAGGTTTATCAGCTAAAGAAATCATTGTTTCAACGAAATTTTTACCATGATGACCATACAACCAGCTTGTTCTTGTTATATAATACTTTTTACAATATTTTTGAACCGCTTGCTCACCATAAAGTTTAGTTTCACCATATACATTTATCGGACAAGGTGTATCTTGTGAAGTGTAAGCTTCTTCTTTTTCACCATTGAAAACATAATCAGTTGAAATATAAACAACACCAATATCATATTTACCACAAGTTTTTGCAAGGTTTTCAGTACCAAAACCATTTATTTTTTGAGCAGTTTCTTTATCAGCTTCAGCACCATCTACATTTGTATAAGCAGCACAGTGAATAACCCAATCAGGTTTTTCTTGAGCAAGTACGGCTTCAACATTTTCTAAATTCGTAATATCTAATGTTTGCACGTCAGTTTCTACAACTTCAAAACCTTCATCTTGAAGTATAGGACACAAATCTTGTCCCAACATTCCATTTGCGCCTGTTACTAAAACTTTTTGCATATTAAATCCTTTCAAAAACTACTTTTACAATAATTCTATCACAAAAAAAGATATCAAATATTTTTTTCTAATTCAATAGCAGTATTTGTTTTTGCCAAACCAGCCTGAGAACTTTCTTTCAACATCGCAGACATCAATTGACCTGTTTGTGACATCGCATCAACGACTTCATCAACTGGAATTTTACTTTTAATTCCCGCCAATGATAATTGACAAGCAGTAACAGCATGAATTGATAAAAAGGCGTTTCTTTTTACACAAGGAACTTCAACAAGACCACAAACAGGGTCACAAGTAAGTCCTAAAACATTTTTTAAAGCAAGTGCAACGGAATTCAAAATACAATCTTTGTCACCGCCTTTGATATAAGTAAGCAAAGCTGCAGCCATAGCAGAAGCCACACCACATTCAGCCTGACACCCGCCAACTGCACCTGCAAGTTCCATCTTATTTGAAATTATCATTCCTACTAAACCTGCAATTAATAAAGCATTTATTTGTTTATCACTTTCAATATTTTCTTCTTCCGAAATAGCAATCAATACAGAAGGAACAATTCCGCAAGAACCAGCCGTTGGACAGGCAACAATTCGCCCCATTCGTGCATTTTCTTCTGCGGTTGCAAGTGAATACAACAATATTTTTTGATATATATTTCCAAACATTGAAGAGGTATTTTTAAAGTAATCATTTAATTTTTTGCAATCAGAACCAGACAAACCACTTTTAGATAATTCTGCAGAATTTAAACCTGTTTTAATTGCTTGTTGCATTGCTTCAATATTTTTATAAACGCTATTTCTAATATCTGAAACAGAAACATCTTGCAAATAAGCTTCATACTCTTGTGCAATTTCAAAAAACTCTTTATTTCCGGATTTTTCAATTAAATTTTCAAAAGTTGTTATATTCATGATTTCAATTTACCTACACTTGCTACAAAATGAACATCTTTCAAACTTTTAATATATTCGACCATATCATCAGTTGGTGCATCATCAAGAGAAAAACTCATCATTGCAACTCCGCCTTTTTCATCTCTGTCACACAATAAAGATGCAATATTAATATTTTTCTTTTGTATAACTTCAGAAACGGTAGAAATCATCCCTGGTTTATCTTTATAAACAAGAACTATCGCAGGATATTCACCTGTTAATTTAAGAGAAAAATCATTTATCTTAGTTATTTTAATTTTTCCGCCACCTACAGATTCGCCAGAAATTGTCATTTCATCATTGATAATCATATCAACCGCATTTGGGTGTCTATTTAAATTTTCTAAATATTCGAACTTGTAATCAATATCTTGAGCTAAATTAAAAACATTTTTTATATTTACATCATCAACACTAAAACCTAAAATACCTGCTAAAAGCCCTTTGTCAGTTCCGTGACCTTTACCAGTTTTCGCATAAGAATTATATAATTTAAAAACGACTTTTGTAATCTTACGAGAATAAATATTTTTTGCCATATACCCCAAACGAACAGCACCTGCTGTGTGAGAGCTTGAAGGTCCGACCATTATTGGAGATATTATATCAAATATTGATTTTTGTGCCATTTCAACCACCTTTTATGAATTTTAGCACAAATCACAAATAAAGACTAATTGTTAAAAAATGTGCTTTTCAGATATTACTAAAAAGCACATTCCGATTTCATATCAAAGTTTAGAAAACTAAATTCTGTTATCCCAAACTCCACCTTTTCTGTTTACAACACCGTCATAGCAAGACCAAAATCTAAATACGCCAGTAAAACCTAAAAGAGCGTGAGTTAAAACTTTGTCTGTGTTTTTTTCATAATTCATTAATTGACCAATACCAGGCCATACGATTAAAGATAAAGCACCAGCACCAATTGATTTTGGAGTAATTTTACCATTTACACCGTGAGTCCCAGCCATAGCAGCTGATGGAGCTAATAAAATCATAGATACTGCTAACATTGCAACGATTTTTTTCATAATATATACCCCTTTCATACCTAAATACAGTAATCATAATAATGCAAACTAATAAAAAAATACATAAATATTAATTTTTTTTCACAAACAATTTTAATATTGGCAATTTTCAACCTTCACATGTTTTGTAGAATTATAAATTTTCAAAAGAAGAAATTATGAATATATCATCAAATCCATACAACCAAATAAATAACACTACATCAAATCAAACATTTGGTGCAGTTTGTGTTGATAAAGTAAAATTATTAAAAAAGAATGACAAAGGCATTTATAAAGCAATAAAAGGCAAAGTTTTAGAATTAGACCTATACGACAAAAAAGATGCAAAATTAATTAAAGAAATAAATAGAACATGGGATAAAACACAATATGCTAATCAAATATGTTCTAACTTTTTTAGAAAAGATAATGAGACAAATAGATTTTTTGCAATCCAAACAAAAAACGGTTTTAAAAAACAAATCACAAATTTGATGGAAATTGATATACCTTTTGACAGTTCTATTAAAAGATTAAAAGTTTGTATTAAATATCTTCAATCTGCCCCAAATATTGCAAACATAAAAAACCCAAAAATAAAAGGTTCTGGCGAAGTTGCACTTTATGAAGCTGTAAAAATTGCAGATAAAAACAAAGCTCATTCTATTTTTCTTTTTTCAACAAGCGATGATTTTTATGAAAAAGCAGGATTGGAAAAAGGACTGAGTATTGAAAACTGTACTCTATTTAAACTAACAGAAGAAAAATTTGCTAATTTTTTAAAAAGAGTAAAAGAAAAATATAATTTTAAATAAAAACTAAACTTTTTCTGAAATATCAAATATAGTGTAGAATTCAGTAACTTGTTCGTTTGAAGAAACACCAATTTCACCATTCATTTTTTCTACAAGTTGCTTTGTAATATACATTCCTAAACCAGTACCTGCTTTTGCACGTTTATCTTTGCTATCAACTTGGTCGTAACGTCCAAATACAGAGGCAATTTTTTCAGGTGGAATATACGCATCATAGTTTTTAACTGAAATTTTAATTTTATTATCTTCGCATTTTGTTATACAAATATCAACACTTGCACCACTTTTTGAATATTTTATTGCATTAGAAATCAAGTTTGATAAACACATTTTATATCTGTCTTTATCAATATTTATTCTAACTTCATCTAATGTATTCTCAACTTTTAATGATACATTATAAGTAACAGCATAAGCTTCTAATTCTTTGACAGTTAGTTCAACTATTGGAATAATGTTGTTATTTGTAATATCAAATTCCATTTTGTTTGCATCTAATTTTGATGTATCTAAAATATTATCAATTAAATATTTTAATTTTAAAGCATTCTTTTCTTGAAGAAGCAACATTTGATTTATATTTTCAGGAACTGTTGCCTTAAACAATGTATTTACAATTTTGATACTACCAATCAATGCAGTCAAAGGAGTTCTTAATTCGTGTGATATCAAAGATATAAATTCTAATCTTTGTTTTTCAACTTCTTTTTCATTAGTAATATCAAGAGCTAATGATGCAACAAATTTTACGTTTCCTAATACATCAAAAATTGGAACATCAAATAATTGAAAATATGTTTCTTTACCAAACAAATCCATGGTAATTTCACTAATTCCCATTTCCCCTGTTTTTAATACATTATCAAACTGTGCAATAATGATATCTGCTGATTGAGGAGAAAAACGATGTAAAGTTTTTCTATCTACCAAACTTTCTGATTCAACTAAAGTTATATTTTTTAACGCATTATTTGTGATAAGAACTTTACCTTTCACATTCTTAACCCACGCAGGATGTGGTATGCTATTAATCATGTGTTTCAGACTTTTGAATCGGAAAATAAGAATTGCAATAAAACTAAATGCGAAAACGAATGTAATAATTGCAAATAGTAAAAATGATAAAATAAAAATAGTGCTTGTAATATGATTTGTATTAGTTGTGCAAACTACGACCAAATCATATTCGGGAATAGATTGAACATAAGAAAATCTACGTTGAACTACATATTTACTTCTGTTTGGTTCAATGTAAGAATATTGTATATAACCTGTACCTGTGGTATTTACTATTTTAAATATTCTTTCATAAGCGGCTTTAATACTTTTGTGTTGGAAATTTTTGTAATTATTTCCAATATCAATTGAGTTTATTAATAATATTGCATTACCTTTTGTATCTAAAACATTTAAGAAATCTTCCTGACCTGATGCTTTGTTATAATTATCAAAAGCATCTAGTAGCATATTTCTAGCTTTTTCGTGCGTTAAAGTTTTACTTTGAACATTTTTATCAGCCTCCAAAATCAAACTTGCAATAAAATATTTGTGGCTTAATGAAATTTGTTTTAGCGTATTATACATTTGGTATCTTACAAAAAATACACAACTGCAAAAAATAATTCCAAGCGTGATAATCGAAAATAAAATTACTTGAATAGGTATTATATTAAGTATTTTTTTAAATTTATCCATTTGTACTTCGATTTTATATAACTAAAACAAACACTACGACAATTATTATACTCTCTAAACAAAAACAAATCAAGGAATATAAACTATTATTAAAAAAATAATTGCAACTAGCAAATAATATTTTTATAAGTTTTTAAACATGTGACTACGGAAGAAAGGGATAATATGCTAACTATTCAAAAGACACTATTTAACAATGCAAATATAATGAAAACACAATTAAAAGCCCCATTAACAAAACCAAATTCAAACAAATATGTAAATGTCGCAAACCTTATCAACAAAGATAGAATTGTAGATACATTCACAAAACTTGCTGTAATTGGTTCAGGCTCAAATGAAGCATTAGCAGAAGAAAGAATACCAAGTACAGATTCACAAAAAGATATCGCCATTTATTTAAAAGACGAATTAACAAATATGGGCTTTTCTAATGCAAGTATTGATGAAAACTTCATTGTTACTGCTACATTAAGCAATAATTCTGATTCAAACAAATCAATTGGTTTACTTGCACACTATGATACTGCAGAAGACGCACCAAATACTAATGTAAAACCTCAAATCCACAAATACCAATCAGGTGATATAAATTTAAAAGACGGAACTGTTATTTCAAAAAATGATTTAGCACCATACAAAGGTCAGGAGATAATCACTTCTGATGGTACAACATTACTTGGAGCAGATGACAAAGCTGGAATTGCAGAAATTTTAGAAGCATTAAAAGTATTAATCGAAAACCCAGAAATAAAACACCCTGAAATTAAAGTAGCGTTTACTCCTGACGAAGAAACAGGTTGCGGAATTTCAAAATTCAATATTCAATCTTTTGGCGTTGATGCGGCATACACAATTGACGGAGATGTTCCAAATGTTATCGAAAATGAATCATTTAATGCTTTTAACCCAGAGATAATCATAAAAGGTAAAAGCACTCATTGTGGTTTTGCAAAAGGCAAAATGATTAATTCTATAAATGTTGCAAACTGGATTGCTCAAAAACTTCCTAAAAATCAAACTCCACAAACAACTGAAAAAAGAGAAGGTTATTATCATATTGATCAAATTTCTGGAAACGTATCAAGTACAAAAATAAATATGCTTGTAAGAGATTTTGATTATTCAAATGCTCAAAAAAGAATTGAAAACTTGAAAAAAATCATAGATAAAGCAGAGAAAAAATTTGGTTGCGAAATAGAATTTAACGAAAAAGAACGTTATCACAATATGAAAGAATACATCGATAAATCACCAGAAGTTATGGATAACGCAATCAAAGGTTTGAAAATGTCAGGTTTAAAACCTGAAACAAAATCAATAAGAGGTGGAACAGATGGTTCTCAACTTTCTCAAAGAGGTTTGCCTACTCCAAATTTAGGTGCAGGTGGTCTAAATTTCCATTCAAAATCAGAATTTTTACCAATCCCAAGTTTGACAAAATGTTGTGAAAATATTTTAAACATATTGCAAGTTTGGGCAGAAAATATTTCAAAATAAAAGGCAAAATAAGTGCGAATATTACCAATTCAAAATTATCAATATAACCAACAAGTTCAAAACAATAAAAAATTTGTTGCAAAGCCTATCTCAAAACCAATGGCGACACCTAGTTTTGAGCAAATAAAACCTGAATATATGTTCATCAACACAAAGGGTTATGCGAAAGATATGGATTGGGCAAAAACAACTGTTAATATAATTAATGACGGAAAAAAACTTATTCAAAAAGATACAAAATTCTTTGATTTAATTGAATATGTTACAAATAGATATAACGCATACTATAGAGGTTTTGGTCTTTTTCAAGGTAATCAACACTTTGGTGCAAGACGTTTTGCCGTTACAGGAAATAGAATAGTTGATAAATATGAACCATACAAAGAAAAAGCAAAAAACTTTTTAGAAAGTCAAACAAAAGGTGATTTTTATAAAATGCATGGATATTTGCCATCACAAGATAAAGTAGTTGAATTAACAAGCGTAAAAAAGACAAACCTTGGTGATGACTATTCAATGTATATTGAAGCGCCAAATATCAATGTTATCGACCCTGTATTAGAAGAAGTAAATTCTATATACAAATCATTAAAAAAAGAAACAGACCAAGATAAAATAACAAATTCTGTTGCACAAATCCATTGGCTTATCTCACAAGCAAGACCATATACAAGAGGTTCTGCAGGAGTTGCGGACATGCTTAGCAAAATGATATTTGAAGCAAAAAATATTCAAGTAAGCGAATATAAAAAAGACATAAACCCAAATTTAGAAGCGTTTTTCATGCCAATGAAAGAATATTGTGAAAAATACTCAACTTTCTTCGCCGAGCCTTTAAAACCAATAACAGAAGAAGTTGCAGAAATTCAGCCAAAACATCATTTTGGAATGTTTGGGATATTAAAATAATAAATTTAAGAATTAAAAAATAAAATTTTAAGGTAAACTTGCTTTTTGATTATGTCCATGATATTCTCTTCATGTACCTTAAACACACGCCTCTGTGGCGTAGGGGTAGCGCACTCCCTTGGTAAGGGAGAGGTCACGAGTTCAAATCTCGTCAGAGGCATATCTCTACAAAGTGTGTAACACTATGGGTAGGTGCCCGAGTGGCTAAAGGGAGCAGACTGTAAATCTGCCAGCGCGAGCTTACGGTGGTTCGAATCCACCCCTGCCCACCACTTTTAAAAAAGGAACTGAGAAATCAGTTCCTTTTTTGTTTTATAAATACGGAATATTCTTAAAAAAATATCCAACTACTTAGACAATGTTTTTAAAATTGATTGAAGCAAATTTGCTGAAACATTCGCTGTTTGAATTTCAAATTCTGGATAATTTTCGATTTTTGTACCATCTGCTAAATCAGAAATTGCTCTCAAAGCAACAAATGGAACACTATTCAAACTTGCACAATGAGCAATCGCAGCACCTTCCATCTCTGCTGCTACTGCATTAAACATTTCTTTTATCTCTTGTTTTTTATCAAGTTTTGCAACAAACATATCACCAGAAGCAATACACCCTCTGTGAATTTTATCTTTTGAAAAATTTTCAACTGCGATATCATAAATTTTATCTGCCAAAACTTTATCTGAATAAAAATAAGTAGGTTTTGAAGATTCTATACCATTACATACATAACCCTTTGCATAACCCAAGGCAGTTACATCAAAATCGTGTTGAACAAAAGAAGTTGAAATAACAATGTCACTTATACTCAATCCTTCTGCAACTCCACCCGCAACACCAGTATTCAAGATATAATCAGGAGAAAAACTATCAATTAAATATTGACAACAAGAAGCTGCCGCAACTTTTCCAACACCACTTTTTGCAATAATAACTTTTGTATTATTAACATTTCCGACTGATGTAATAAAATTTTTGTTTTTATATTCTTTCACATCACTCAAAAACTCTTTTACTAATGCAATTTCACAATCCATTGCCCCTATTATTGCAACTGTTTTGTTATTAAACATAATTCATTTTCTCCACAGACCAATTTTTCAAGAAATTTACAACATCTAAAGCAACTTCTTTCGCACCAGCTAAATCATGTTCTTTATAATGTCCACATTCTTCTTTTTTACTTCCTGGAATTTCACCTTCAAAATCTTTTATAAAATCAAAAGCTCCTCTGACTATATCAAGAGCTTCTTTATGAGAAATATTATCTCTTACTAAAAAATAAAAACCAGTTCTGCAACCCATTGGTCCTACATAAACAATACTATCTTCAAACTTAGTATTTCTTGCATAAGTAGCAAACAAATGCTCAATTGTGTGCATTGCACCATTTGGCAAATAATCTTCTTCTGGATTATTCGGCAATTTCATTCTTACGTCATAAGTAACAATATCACCATCAATACGTGATATATACATACCTTTTGTTAAAGTATCATGATTTACTGTAAAACTTGCAATCTTTTTCATACCAACATAATAACATAAAAAACCGATATTCAAAAACATTAAATATCTTTATTTTTGTTAAGAAACACCGTTTTAAAATACTGTTTTTGTGGCATATATATAATGAGTGTCGAGAAAATATATTTTATTTATTCCCCCCCGAAAAAGAGTCCTATTAGTGTATCTCATCTAAAACTGCATTTTAATAATTAGGAGTAATGTTATGTACCATTCTTTTGACAAAGAGGTTATAACCCCACAAAGTCTTGCGCGTATTCCTTTCTTCCAAAATTTAAAAATGGAATACATTGAGCTATTATCAAAAAAAATCAATCTTTGTAAACTAAAAGAAGGGTCGTTAATTATCTCTGAAGGTGATACAACACAAAAAATGTACTTCATCATTGATGGTAGTGTAAATGTTTACAGACGAACATACAAAGGCAAAGATGAAACAATTTGCACACTATCTGCACCAACTTATTTTGGAGAAATGTCAATAATTGATGGTGGACCACGTTCTGCAAGTGTTACAGCAAAAACAGATGTTGTCCTTGCCGAATTAAAATGGGAAGACATGAGATACTTGTTTGATGACAAACCTGAAATTATGAGTTATATTTTCAAGAATATAGCAAGCACACTTAGCTTACGTTTAAGAAGATTAAACGGTCTATATTCACACCAAACACACGATTTAGCATAAATTTATTTTTTTCTCATAACATCATAATGTTTGGCAACAAATTCATCAAATTCATCATTTAAAATTGCTTGTCTTGCTTGTTTTACAAAATCAAGCAAAAATTGTGTGTTATGAATAGACAATAAAGTTTGACCTGTTGCTTCTCCACATCTGTAAAGATGTCTTATATATGCTCTTGAATGATTTTTGCAAGCATAACAATTGCAAGCACTATCTAATGGTGAAGCATCGTCTTCAAATTGTTTATTTTTAATATTCTTTTTACCTTCATAAGTAAAGAAAGAACCATGTCTTGCGTTTCTTGTAGGAAGAACGCAATCAAACATATCAACTCCTCTTAAAATTCCATCCATCAAATCTTCTGGAGTACCAACACCCATCAAATAACGAGGTTTATCTTGAGGTAGTCTATCGGTTGTAAATTTTACAAATTTATTCATTATATCTAGCGGTTCACCTACACTCAAACCACCTATTGCATATCCTACTGCATCTTTATATGTAGAAATTACTCTTGCGCTTTCTTCTCGTAAATCTTCATAGAAAGCACCTTGAACAATTGGGAATAACGCTTGTCTTGGATTTGTATGAGCCTGCATACAACGTTCCAACCATCTATGAGTTCTTTCCATTGCATGCTTCGCATCTTTCCAAGAACAAGGATAAGGCGCACATTGGTCAAAAGCCATTGCAATATCAGCGCCTATATCTTCTTGAATTTCCATAGATTTTTCAGGTGTAATGTAATGTTCTTGACCGCTTTTTGGGTCTTTAAATTTTACACCATCTTCTGTAATTGTATTAATATTAGCCAATGAAAAGACTTGAAAACCGCCGGAATCAGTCAAAACTGGTCTATGCCAATTCATCCAACCATGTATTCCGCCAAAATTTCTTATACGTTTTGTACCTGCTTTCAAATACAAATGAAAAGAATTTGCAAGAATTATATGAGGTTGAGTTTGTTCTAAATGGTAATTTGTAAGCATTTTTACAGTTGAATTTGTTCCAACAGGCATGAAAATCGGAGTTTCAATATCACCGTGAGGAGTATGCAAAACACCAGCTCTCGCACCAGTTTTTTTGCAAGTGTGAACAAGTTTATAATTAAAATACTCTTTCCATTTAGATGTATCCATTATTCTTCACATTCTCTCATAATCATTTCAAGCATAGTTTCCCAACCATCACAAATTTCTTCTTCTTTAAAATACAAATTGATTTCTCTTTCTGCACTTTCTTTTGAATCTGAACCGTGAATTGAGTTATATCTCATAACTTGAGCAAAATCACCTCTGATAGAACCAACTTCTGCATCATTCGGATCTGTTTTACCCATAAATTTTCTAATACCAGAAATCGCATTTTCACCCTGCAAAACCATAGCGATAATTGGACCACTTGTAATAAATCTAACAAGTCCTTCATAAAAAGGTTTGCCAACATGTTCTGCATAATGTTTTGCTGCTAATTCTTCATCAACTTGAAGCATTTTTAGAGCAACAATTTTGTAACCTTTGTCTTCAATCTTTCTGATGATTCTACCAATTAAACCTCTTTTTACCGCATCAGGTTTGATTGCAACGAATGTTCTTTCTTCATTTGTTAACATATAAAACTACCCTCTTTTTTGTCCATTACTATATAATTAGACCATAAAAATAGAAAAGTGTCAAAACTCCTCATTTAGTAAATTTAGGATATTTTGACACTTTTTACTTATCAAATTAAATATTAATCTAATACAAAGCCTATTTTTTTAGGTTCTTCTTCTTTTACATTATCAAGCATTTCGCCTTTACTGTAATCTTTAATTGTTTGTTTATTAGCAATAAGTTTATCTAATGCCTTATTCATATCTTCGCCTGTAATAACAAGTTTGAAATCTGGAGAATCATTAAATGTTCCATTGTCCATAGCCTCAAAAATACCTTGTCTTTCAATAGCTTGATATTTTGCTTCTGTTGCAAGAGCTGCGATATCAGCACCATTAAATTTTGCATCTAACATTTTTTGAGATAATGCATTTTTATCAACATTTTCTAATGTCAATTTTTTAGTATGGATATCAAAAATAGCATTACATTTTTCTACTGTATCAGGTGCTTTAAATTCAATTTTTGTACCAAATCTACCGTTTCTCAAAACACCTTCATCAATCAAACTAGGGTGATTTGTTGCAGCTAATAAAAATACTTTTGCATTTTCTTTTTCAAGTTCGCTAATTTTATCAAGGTGCATATTTACGCTATCATCTGCGTATTTGTGTTCACCTGTTCTTTTACCGAAAATCGCATCAGCTTCGTCAAAGAAAATAATACAAGGTTGATTAGCTTTTGCCATTTCATAATAAGCATCAATGTTATGAGCAGATTCCCCTACATATTTACCTTCCAAAAGTTGTCCGTTCATTTTGTAGAATGGAATACCTGCTTCATTTGCCAATGCTTGAGCAGCAAGTGTTTTACCTGTTCCTGGAGGTCCTACTAAAAGTGCAGAATTAAATCCTTGTAAATTGTTATCAAAGAAATTTGGATATTTGATAGGGTACAAAACTTTTTTCTTTAATTCTGCGACTGCTTCGTCTTGTCCACCTACATCTGACAATTTTAAAGTTTGAACTTTTTCTTTATCTTCCTCAACTTTTAACTTTGTCAAATTCTTTTTATTAATTTCTTCAATATCTTTTTGTTTATCAATAGATAAATCAATAATGTCAAAGCTATCTTCTATTGCGTCAAATTCTTTGATTGGAGTTTTATCAAGAGTGAAACCAAATTCTGGTTTTTTTACAAAAATATAATCATTACTTGTAGAAACACCAGCTTCACCTGGTTTTAAGAAAAAGAAATCGCCACCAAAAGCTTCTTCTTTATTATTTCTTTGAATATACAAATTTTCTTTTCCTAAGTTGATTATTTGGTCAAAACCATTTGTTTTTCTAATTGCGACAGGGTTTCTTAATTCGTCATCTTTTACTATAAAAGCTGATTGAATAATATCTTTAATTTGACCTAAAGAACCTTCAAGTGCAGTTTTTGCAGCGGCAATACTTGCCCCAATAATCAACAAGTCGTTGTTTTGCATATAGGCATAAGCTTTTGCAGCTTTTTTTGAAAGTTCAGCAGAGTTTCCAAAAGCAACACGTGGTGAATGTTTTACTAGCAATGAACCATAATTTGTATCTAAAAGCTCATTGTTTTGTTTAACTTCATTCTTTGCAATCGGATTTGATTGCAAACCATTATTTTTGTAATTACTTTTGAACATGCCAGTTGTAGCATTAATTGCAGATATTTGCATAAATTACCCTCTTTTCCCTAATCTAATTTATTACAATAATAGTAAAAAGAATAACCATTGTCAATAAGTGTTTAAAAGACGTTTATTAATTGTTACATATATTTTTCTTTTTTCTCTTTATCAAATTTTTCAATAGCATAACGCAACATTGTTCTTGGCATTTTTTTAGAATATTTATCCAAAAAATCACAAAGTATTTTTTCATCCATTTTCCCTAATTCTCTAAGCATCCAGCCTGTTGATTTATGGATTAAGTCATGTTTATGAGTAAGAAATTTTTTGGCAAGTTTCTGTATAGTTTTATATTGACCTTTTTTAATTGAATACCATTGAGAAACAATTGCAATTCTCTCTGACCAAAGATGTTTTGTGTCTGCCAATTCAAAAATTTTTGAATCATCTTGTTGTTCAAAACAATATCTACCAACAATTTTTGGAGCAGATAAATCAACCAAATCCCAATTATTAATATATTCTGTATTTTTCAAATACAAATCAAAAATCAACTCTCTTTTATCTTTTTGTTTTTCAAATATTGCAACAAGAGAAAGAAGTGCAAACAACCTTACCTCGTGGTATTCGTTATGCAATAATTTTTCAAGCTCTTCTACTGAAACTTGACCATAGAATTTTTTAACAAGTTCACGAGTTTGTGGAACTTTTATTCCTAAAAATTTATCGCCATAACCGTATTGACCTTTTCCTGTTTTAAAAAAACGAGAAAGATTTTGAGCTTGTGCATCATCTTTGAGATTTAATATTTGAGTTAAAATATCCATAAACTAAATATACAACAAAAAAAGAACCAACTGTTATAGTCGGTTCTTTTTTATATTTTACTTGTTTGATTAAGCTACTGCGTTCATTTCAGCTTCTTTTTTTGCTGCTTCTTTAGCTTTCATTTTGTCATCCAATGCACTTGCAAGAGGAGTTGCGATGAATGGAACTAAAGTACGTTTTACTAAAGCAGTTGTACCAAGAATTGTAATGATTAAGCCGATACCTTTAACAAATGGATCTTTACATTGTTTTGAGATGAATTTTTGAGCTGAATCAGTCATACCTTTAATTTTTGATTCATCAATTTCAATACCAGCTTTTTTCATATCATCAATTGAATCACTGATATGTTTACCAACTCTTATTTTGTGTAAAGGTTTTGTATCAAATGTTGAATCTAAAACATTATCAATTTCTTTTGCGTCAGTTAATTTTTTAATTTGAGCTGAAATTTCAGCAACTTTTTCTGACAAACCTTCTTTTGCAGCTGCTGCTTTTGCTTTTTCTAATTTTGCAATTGTATTTGAAGGTTTAATAGTACCTGTATATTTTGCTTGTTTTGCAGGAGTTAATTTCTTTTCTAAAATTGCTTTACCAACTAAGAATTGACCGCCTACATTCAAAACACCTTGAACTAAGTCTAAGAAAGCCATAAAATGAGGGTTTTCTAATTTTTTATTGTTCCAACTTTTTGCAGTATAAACTACACAGTTGATAAAATCTTTTGAAATCAAAGAGAACAATGCCATACCTGCAACGAATTTTGCTGGATCTTCTTTTGCTTTCAATAATTCTTTTTGAACAAATTTTGAACTTGAAACTTTATCTAATGCTGCGCCAGCACCTTTTGTAACTGTATTTCCTACGTTTGAAGCAATTCTTGAAATATTCATTATTTATTACCTCCTTCAACAGCTACTTCTTTTTTAGCTGGTTCAATACCAAACAATTTCATTAACGGTGGTGCAAATTTATCTCTGAATGGAGGATAAACTGCGTTCAAAATACAACAAGCAACTACTGCAACAGGAATACCGATTACAGGGTTTACCATTTTCTTGAAGTTTTTGAAATTATCACTTACATTTTTGAATGTATTTTCAATATAATTAGAAACTGCTTTGCTATCTTTTGCATCTAAACCTTCAACATTATGAATATTGAATTTTTTAACAAATTTTTCAATACTTTTCTTTGTCATATTTGGAATATCTTCAATATTTTTCAAAGTTTCTTTACCAACTTTTATTGTTGTTTTACCTTCTTCTTCAATATAATGAATATCTTTTACATCTGCTTTCATCAATTTTTCGAAAATTTCTTTTCTATTTTTTGTTTGAACTTCAGCAAATTTTTCAAAATAAGCATTTTCAATACCTGCTTTTTGTTGGAATTTGAATTTCTTTTGACCTTCAATAAATTTAGCCATTTCAATATGTTCTGGAGTATATTTGCTTAAGAATTCTGCTTCAGTACCAGCTTTTCTAGCTTGTTTCAATTGTTTTTTGAAATTCTTTTTCAACAATGCCTCACTTGGATTCATTCTCAAATCTTGAGATGGAATGTAACCAGAATTTGCACCATGTTCCATAATTTTATTAATCAACAATGTTGCACCCAAAGAGAATGAACAAGCAATACCTGCAGAAACTGGTTGACGCATTGCTGTTTTTAGTTTTTGTTCAGGAGTCTTTTTAACAAATGGGTTTACATAAATCATTGTAGGAGCAAGTGTTGAAGTGAATACAGCATTTAACAATTGGTTTTGAATTTCACCATCATGTTTTGACAAGAAATTGTACATACCTGCTGCTTTTGGCAATTCAGCATCAACTTTTTGTTTTGTTATTTGTTTTGCCAAATAATCTTTGTCAGCTTGAGTCATTTTTTTACCAGCTGCTTTAAAAGATTTAACAGCTTCTTCTGCCAAATTAACAACTTTTCTACCTTTAAATGTAGGTTGAGAATTGTTTACGCTTTGAACACTTACCATATAGAGACCCTTTACATTTTATAACTATACAAGTTAATAAAAACCACAAGATGTTTTTTTTTGCTACTTTATCAAACAAATATTAATTTTTGTTACAAAAAATCAGCAAATATTTTTAACAATACGAATCAAAATATTCGACACACATTTTTATGACAAACTAACGAAAATGAGTATAACAAATTTTTGTAATTATAGTTTATATTTTTACAATGCTTAATATAAAAGAGGAAGAATATACCTTATTCTTCCTCTTTATGAACAACATTTAAAATCAAATATTACGCATTAAAAAGACCATACAATCTGTCTTTAATTTCAGCTTCATCAAGTTCTTTTGTTAATTTATTCAAATCGATTGCCATTTGATAATTTTCTGCAGCTTCTTTTTTATTACCCAAAGCTTGTTCACAACGACCTGCATTAAAATATGCAAGTGTATAATTTGGATTAAGTTCAATTGCCGAATTAAAATATTTCAAAGCTTCTTGGGTATCACCCAAACCATCTAAATAAATCACACCTAAATTGTTTTGCGCAACATCATACTCTGGATTCAAATCAATAGCTTTATTATAAGCAACAATTGCTTCTTCTAAATAATCTTTTTCCCAAAGTGCTATACCTAATTTTGCAAATGCTCTATAATCATCTGATTTAATATTTATAGAATCACAATATGCTCTAATTGCGTTATCCAAATCATTATCTGACATATAAACATCACCTAATGACAAAAAGATTTCACTATTATTTGGGTCAAGAACAGAACCTGCTTGATAAGATGCAATAGCAGCTTCATAATTTTCTTTAATTTGATAATAAATAGAACCCAAAGCTTCGCAAACAATTGAAGTCCATTCTGTATCAGGATTTAATTTTATTGCTTTTTGATAATATTCAATCGCATCATCATACAACTCTGCTTGCACAAACGCATAAGCTAACGAATTATTATAAAACGGATTTTCTGGTTCACGTTCAACAGCAAGTTTAAAAGCTGAAATAGCATTAATCTTATCTTGTTTTTTTACATACAAATGACCTAATTCATAATAAATTGGTGCAGTATCTTCTTCTATTTCAAGAAGTTTGTTAAAATAATCTATTGTTTCATCTACATTTTCAGGAAAATAAGTTTGATTTACAGTAGCCAATTTAACCAATACATCTCTGTTTGAAGGATTTGCTTCATAAGCACGTCTGTAATATTCAATAGCCTCATCAGCATTTTTATCTTTTATTAAAATATCTCCGATTTTATGACAGAAATATTCTTCTCTTTCAGTTTTGTTTAATGCAGATTTATAAATAGAAATAGCATGTTCGGGTTTGAAATTTTCTACTATTTCTCCACAAGTTTTATAAAACAACATAGAAAAAGATTCATTAAAATTTTTATAAAGCATTTTTATAGAAGCACTATCCCAAAAGATAGAAACACTTCCAGTAAATAAATAATATAAACATCTTGCAAATTGAGGGATTGTAAATCTTTCTGCATTCATTCTGTCCAAAATAGATAAAGACAAAATTAATCTTGGACGAGAAGAATTTAATCCACCTAATTTTATAGCTTCTTTAAACGCTTTTTCAGCACCGTCAAAATCTTGAGCTTTTTTCAAAAAATAACCAGCATAAATATGAGCATTAATATTTTTAGGTTCTAGAGAAATTGCAGTTCTGCATTGTTCAATCGCTGATTGAATACCAATTTGACCATTTTCCCACATTAAACTTGCAAGTCTGTAATATCCTTCAGGAACTGTCGGATCTAACTTAATTGCTGTTATATAATTTTCAATTGCAGTTTCCAAATCATGTTCTTGCAATTTAATTAAATATCTTTCATGGGCTTCTCTAGCCGTTTCTAATGCACATCGTGCGTTTTCTATATTAATACTCAACTTTGACTTTAATGCCTGTTCAAGCATGGCGGGGACTCCTAGTGTACCTACTAATGTTCTACACTTCAAAGGACGACACACATTCCACTTTCTTTAAGAAAAATATCGATTTTTTATAAAAAATAGACCATTTGGTGTAGAAAAATTTAATTATGTTTAGTTTATAAATGTAAAGCAAAGTAAAAATTCTTGACAAATGATATATATTGCTAATATCATGTGAGTAATAATTTAGGATAGTGAGGTTTTATGAAAAGTTCTACGTTAAGAAGATCAAATTTATCTAAGGAGAGAATAGCTGTTCTTGAACAACTTGCAGAAGCTAGAAGAAAACCTACTTCATCAGTTGAAGAATATACTAGACAAGAACCAACAAGCAACAAAGAAAAAGAATTAGATGTTTTATGGCAAAATTTCAGAGTTAATCAAAAAGATGAAAAAACTCCAGGAATTTATTTAGCAACAGGATTTATCGCAGGTGCGATTGTAATGTTAATCATTACAACATTATTGAGTTTTTCTTTAAATGGTAACGGCGAACCACAAGATTTAGATGTTCAACCAACAAAAGAAAAAGCAAAATTAAACTTCATACCTGCTGACAAAGCAGCTCCTGAAGCATCAATTGCCACAGAACAAAGAACATACACAGTAAAACAAGGTGACACTTTAGCAGCTATTATCGTTCGTTTTTATGGCAGTTATGATATTTCAAAAATTGATAGTGTCTTAAAAGCAAACAATTTAAAAAATGCTGATAGCATAAAAATTGGTCAAAATTTAATTATGCCAATGGAATAGGTGTAATAAATAATTAGTTGTTACAAAAAGACACCGACTTTTTATAAGTACAGTGTCTTTTTTCTTAAAGGAGGATAATTATATGGAATTGGATATTATAAGAGAAGTTGACCCTTTTATAGCAGAAACTATTGAAAAAGAATTAGAAAGACAACAAAACACAATAGAACTTATCGCAAGTGAAAACTTCACTTCAAAAGCAGTTATGGCAGCTTGCGGTACTGTTTTAACAAATAAATATGCAGAAGGCAAACCTCACAAAAGGTTTTATAACGGATGCGGAAACATCGATTTAATAGAAGAATTAGCACAAAAAAGAGCTTGTGAACTTTTTGGAATGGATCATGCGAATGTTCAACCACATAGTGGCGCACAAGCAAATATGGCAGTATTTTTGTATGCTCTAAAACCTGGTGATACTGTTTTGAGTATGGACTTATCAAATGGTGGTCATTTATCTCACGGTTCACCTGTTAATTTTTCAGGAATGTATTTT
>JAZLGV010000087.1:0-3240 GCA_045616505.1 Candidatus Gastranaerophilaceae bacterium
TTAACCACTTCAAGTTTTTCTTCAACTGTGTACGATTTGAATTTTTGTCCTTTGCTTGCCATAAAAATCACCTCCATATACATTATAACAAAAGAAAAAGTAGGCACTTTTTTAGTGTCTACTTTTATCTTACCAGTTCAATTAAAAATCGGAGTTTTTCTATTATTGCATTAAGAAATTAAGAAAAAGAAGTCCGATTTAATCAGGCCTCTTTTTTCTTAAAACTGATTTAACAAGCTTATCAAATATTTCATTTACTTTTGATGGTGAAATTCCTTTCAATTTTTCCCTAAAATTCTTATCGTCATCCAATGCGTCGCTTAGCCATTGATTAGTTTTTTCTTTATGTTTCAGTTTTCCCATCAAAAATTTAAGCATTTTCTCTTTGTATTTTTGATGCATTTCTTTTTTTACTTTTAAAGAGTAATTTAGTACTTCCAATATAGGAAATAAATCGCTACTTAAAGTTTCATTCTCTTTAAAAAGGAATAATTTATACACATTGTCAACATACCAAATATCTGTATAGCCCATCTGTTGCATTTGCAATCCTTCTTGTTCCGCAATAATAGCGTTTATTTCCTGTACACCTTTTTCAAAAAGATTTGAAATAACATTACAATTATTATGTATTAACTCATATTTAAATAAATTTTCCCATGTAGTATCAAGCACTTCGCAAATTTTTAAAACAGTTTCATAACTTGGCAGGTTTACGCTGTTCTCAAACTGCTTTATTGCAGTTTCAGTAACTCCAATTTTTTTTGCTAACTCTCGTTGAGTAATGCCCCTTGATTTGCGTGCTGTTTGAATTTGTATAGACCAATTTGCTTTATTCATAATTATTTATTATAGCATAAAAAAAACAAAAAATCTCTTGACGTATAGTTACTATACGTAATATAATTAGTATAGCAACTATACGAAAGGAGATTTTAAAAATGTTAAAAACTCAACAATCAGAAAAAGAAGCTGTATTGCTGACAATACAGGAAGCGTTGGAAATACTTTATTCCAACAAAATTTCAAGACAAACTTTCATGAATCAAATTTACAAAGAACAATGGCCTTTGGTTCATGTAATGTCAAGGTTATTTTTGCCAAATGCTTTTGTAAAAAAGAAAATTGCGGAATATTCTGGTGTATCAGCGACGGCTGGGGAGTAAGCAATGGCACAAAGAAGAATGTTTGCAAAATCAGTTGTTCAAAGTGATTTGTTCTTGGAAATGCCATTGACAACACAAGCAGTATATTTTCATCTTGGAATGGATGCGGATGATGATGGCTTTCTGATAAACGTAAAAAGTGTTTGTAGATTAATTAACGCATCAGAAGATGATATAAAGCTTTTAATTGCAAAAGGATTTCTTATTAAATTCCGAAAAGGAATTGTTGTTATAAGGGATTGGAAACAAAATAACTATATACAAAATGACCGTTATCATGAAACGGTATGTTTTGCCGAAAAACAGCAGTTGATTTGTGGCAAAAATGGGCAATATGAGTTGATGGATACAAAATGTATACAGAATGTATCCAACTTGTATCCTCAGGATAGGTTAGAGTTAGGTAATAACTATATTAAGAACAGCAACAGCATAAATACAGAAAGATTAAATAACCCTAAAATATTCCCTAAAGGGAATTATAATAAAAATGTTGTTGCTGTTTTTGAAGAATTTGGAATTAATAAAAGCAAATGGGAAGAATTATCCACATATACAGAGCAAAGAATTTTGGCTGTTGCTGCTGTTGTTAATTCCAAAAAGAATATTCAAAATCCAAGCGGCCTGTTTATCCGAATGTTGGAAAATAATTGGACTTTACCAGTTTCAAACGAAGAAATGAACGCAAAGAAAAAGGAAGAGCTAAATCAATACAAAGAAAAAGCAAGTAAATTTTGTTTATCTTGCAATAAATGTGAAGATGAAGATATTTTTTGTTCACATGACGGGATGCGGATTGATAGAGATACCCTAAAAAATGTCAAATGTGAATATTGTGAGGTGGTTTAAACGGCTTCAAGAAGAGATGCCGGAACTGGAAGTTATGATGTGTTTACTCAAATTTTGCCGAACGGTAACAAAATTATCAGATACCGTTGGTCGGTAAAACTGCGTGATATAAACGGCATCAGCAGACGAAAACAAATAACTTCTTCAAAATCAAAGGCGGATTTAAAAGAAAAAGTAAAATTGTTTCTTAAAGATTATGAAGAAAGAAAAGCCGGATTTTTTGAGAAACTAACATTATCACAACTTTGTGATTTGTTTTTGAAAGATGTAAAAACAACGGTAAAGCTGCGCACTTACCAATACTATGAGTATGTTGTCCGATGTCATTTGAGTAAATGTGTTTTGGCTGGAACAAGAATAAAAAATATTACGCCGAAAATGATGCAAGATTATTTTTTCAGTTTGCGAAATCAACCGCTTGCGAACGGTACAGGAAAAATATTGCAATCCGGAACAATTAATTCTTTAAGAAACAGCACAAAAGTTATATTTAATTATGCTGTAAAAATGGGATATTGCCTTACAAACGTCATTGAACATACAAGGAGAATAAAAATGAAACCTAAAAAGCCACTAACTTTAAGTAAGGAACAAATCAGGCATCTTTTAGATATTGCCTTTAATGACAAAGAATATATTTATTTGGATGTGGCACAAAGTCAAAAAGAAAATAAGCCGGTATATGTTTCAAAAAATTATTGGTGGGAAGAAGATATCGGCATGCAATATTTACGTAAGCAAACAGCAATTATTGTTTTGCTTGCAATAAGAAGTATTGCAAGACGGGGCGAGGTATGTGGTGCAAAATGGGACGATTTTGATTTTGAAAAGAAAACATTTTTAGTTTCACGTACTTTGCAAGATGGTGCACATGGAGTTTTAATTGGCAGTCCTAAAACAGGACATTTTCGGAAAATATTGTTAGACAGTGATACTGTGGAAAAACTAAAAGAATGGAAACAATATCAAGAAGAATATGCACTAAAATTAGGTTCAAAATTTGAAAAGACGGGTTTTTGTTTTACAAATTCTTTTTGGAAATATCTTGATTTATCAAATTTTCGTTCAAATTATTGGCAAAAACTGGTCGTGTAAAATATTATGTGTAAACCATCAAAAAGTAATTGAAAAGAGAACCAAACTTCTTTAAGATTTAGTTAGCACCACAAAACCAATAAAGAAAGGAAGGTTCTCTTATGAACAATTATATCACAAATTCCCTCAA
>JAZLGV010000088.1:0-42994 GCA_045616505.1 Candidatus Gastranaerophilaceae bacterium
GTGAGCTGGTAACATAGCATCAAGTCTATTTGTACGTTCACGTTCTTTACGTTTATCTACAATAGATTTCATTTCTTTTTCGTTACCAACAACTTCAAAAGTATCACCAGCTTGAGGAACTTCTGTAAGACCTAAAACTTCAACAGGAGTAGAAGGTTCGGCTTTCATAATTCTTTCGCCAGAATCTGAAATCAATGCTCTTACACGACCACCGACATTACCAACTACTAAACAATTACCAACACGTAAAGTACCGTTTTGAACAAGTAATGTTGCAACAGGACCTTTACCTTTATCTAGGTTTGCTTCAATTACAACACCTGATGCTTGAGCTTTTGGATTAGCTGCAAGTTCTTGCATATCAGCAACTAATAAAATATATTCTAATAATTCATCGATACCTTTACTTTGAAGAGCAGAAACCCTAACTGTGATAGTATCACCGCCCCATTCTTCAGGAACAAGACCGTGTTCTGTCAATTGTTGCAACACTCTATCTGGATTTGCACCTTCTTTATCAATCTTGTTTACTGCAACAATAATTGGAATTTCTGCTGCTTTTGCGTGGTTAATAGCTTCGATTGTTTGAGGCATAATACCATCATCAGCTGCAACAACAAGAATTGCAATATCTGTTGCTTTTGCACCACGTGCACGCATTTCTGTAAATGCTTCGTGACCAGGAGTATCCAAGAATACAACTTTTTTCTTATCTACATAAACTGTATAAGCACCGATAGATTGAGTAATACCACCAACTTCAGTTGCAACAATTTTGTGTTTTGAAGCTCTGATACTATCTAATAATGTTGTTTTACCGTGGTCTACGTGACCCATAATACTGATTACTGGAGCACGTGGTTTTAATAATTTTTTATCAACGTTTTGAAGAGCTTTTTTCTTTTCTTCTTTTTCCATTTCTTGTTCTACAAAAGCATCTAAATCTTCTTCTAAAACTTCAAGTTCAAACTCTGCACAAACTTTTTTGATAGTTTCTACATCTATCAATTGGTTTACAGTAGCCATAATACCCTGCATCATTAAATATTTTACAATTTCTGCAGGTGTTTTTTGAATTTTTATAGAAAGTTCACTAACTGTCATTGCTTGATTTACAACAACTTGTTTGATTTCTTCAACTGATTCTTCGTGTTGTTGTTTCTTCTTATGTTTTTGAGCAGCTGCTTTTTCTAAAGAAATTCTTTCTTGCTCTTCTTCTTTGTTAAAATTTTTATCTTTCTTTTTGTCAGCCTTTTTCTTTGAACCACCTTTATTTGCATAAATATCTTGTGGAATTATATGTCTTTCAATTGGCTTTTTATCTCTATCTACAGATGGTTTTTGAGCCTTTTTAGCATCTTGTTTTTTATCAGTATCAGTTGTTTTATTTTCTGTTTCAATCGGTTTTTTAGGTGCACGTCTAACAATTTCCAAACGGCTTTTTGGTGCATATTTTACGATTTCAACTTTTGGTTTTTCAACTTCTACTGGTTTTTCAACAGCTTTTTTAACTTCAACTTTTTCAACTTTTGGTTTTTCAACACGTTCGACTTTTTTAACTTCTACAACAGGCTTTTCAGGAGCTGCTGCCGGAGCTTCTTCTTTAACGACTGGTGCTTTTGCTTTTTTTACGATAAAAGCTTTTGGCTTTTTAACTTCAACTTTTGAACCAGCCGCAATAAAATCTTTTAATCTTCTAACCTGATCAGGAGTTACAGAACTTGAATGACTCTTTACAGAGATAGATAGTTGGGCAAATTTTTCCAACACTTCTTTGCTAGTTAAATTTAATTCTTTTGCTAATTCGCTTACTCTCATACTATCTAAACTCATTTATTCATCCTGTTCTGATTATTTCTTCATAACTTAATCCTTCTCAAAAGATTGTAATTCTTGCTTAAATTCCTCTGTAATTGAGGTTTTTAAAAGTCTTGCCAACCTATTTTTTTTCAAAGATTCTATTATACAAGTTTTATTATAGCAAAGATATACAGATCTGCCAAATATTTTTGAATTTGGATTAATATATAATTTTCCAGTTCCGTGTTCTTTAGTGATTTTGAGCAGATTTTCACGATTTTTCAACACATTACAACCTGCACATTTTCTTAACTTTTCTTTTGCCATAACAAAATTATAATATAAGAACACAAGAAAATACACAAAAAAATACTACCAACAAATCGGTAGTATTTTTATATCAATAAACTTACTGGAGAAGTAACTTGTTCTTCTGTAACAGTTTCAAAATCTTGCGGTTCATTCATACCTGAAAACGAAGTAATATAACCTTCGCCATTTGAAATTACATCAAATTTTGCGATTAAGTTTTTAATGAAAGAAATTTCTTCTTTGTATTCTTCATTATTCGCAGATGCACCAGACAAGTTCTGCAACAACGCAACCAACTGACTCTTAGTAACTCTATCGTCACTTGAACCAACAGTTGCTGCCAACGCATTAAACGAACGAGTCAAAGCAGAAATATCTGAACCATAAATTATGCCTAATTCGCTTTCTTCTTCGTCTTCAAAAATATCAACTATACCATCAGAATCTTCGTCTTTTTCAAGAACATTTTTATCTTCGTCTTTTTCAATTTCGCTAGTTTTTAAATCTTTTTCTTTTGGAAATTTTACAGCATTAGAACCTGCTTTTTCAGCAGTTTTGTCATCATTTGCACCAAGAAGTTTAATATCAGGTTTTTTGCTCACAGAACTATTCCCAACGTAAGTTGAGATTGCCTCTGAAGCTCTTGAAGAATATGCGCTATCTGCCATAGCGAAGTAATTTTCTTGGTTTTGACCGACAGAACCCAACATAATGATATCCTTTCTTATGTTTGAGTAAATTTAGTTTGTTCTTGTTGATTATCCCTAATGCTATTACATGCATGTACATTATACAACTTTAGTATAAATTTTGCAATAGTTCTTTAGGATTAGTTTAAACATGCTTAACAAAAGGTTTTGAACATGGTCAAGCACCGAAAACCATGATAAAATATGAAAGTTATGAGAAAAAAGTTTGAAATATGCTCTAAATACAGACCTTCAGGGGATCAGCCAAAAGCCATTGAGCAACTTGTAAAAGGTGTTAAAAATGGGGACGATACCCAAACTTTACTTGGTATTACAGGTTCTGGAAAAACTTTTACCATAGCAAACGTTATTGAACAAATACAAAAGCCAACTCTTATCATTGCGCACAACAAAACTCTTGCTGCTCAACTCTACAATGAATTCAAAGAACTTTTTCCAAACAATGCTGTTGAATATTTCATAAGTTACTATGATTATTATCAACCAGAAGCATACATACCGAGAACTGATACTTTCATTGAAAAATCAGCAAGCATAAACGAAGAAATCGATAGGTTAAGACACAACACAACAAGAAGTCTTTACGAAAGAAACGATGTAATTATTATTGCATCTGTTAGTTGCATTTATGGTTTAGGTTTGCCTGAAAATTATTTTAAAGGTGCATACACAGTAGAAGTCGGAGCAGAATTAAACAGGGACGATTTTTTGCACTATCTAGTTGCTATTCAATACAAAAGAAATGATTTAGAACTAGAGCGTTCATCATTTAGAGCAAGAGGTGATATTGTTGAAATAATGCCTTCTTTTGAAAAAGAAATAACTCGAATTTACTTCTTTGGTGATGAAGTTGAAAAAATCGTAAGAATTGATAATGTTACAGGAGAAATTTTAGGTTCACCTGACAAAGTTACAATTTATCCTGCTGTTCATTATTTGAATTATGACGAAAACCCTGAAGAAACAATAAAATTAATCAGAGAAGAATTAAAAAACAGACTTGTAGAATTAAACAATCAAAACAAATTGGTTGAAGCGCAAAGACTTGAACAAAGGGTAAAATACGACATCGAAATGATAAAAGAAATGGGATATTGTTCAGGTATTGAAAACTATTCTCGAATAATTGAACGTCGCCCAAAAGGTTCTGCACCTGCAACTTTACTTGATTATTTTCAAGAAGATTTCTTAACTGTTATTGATGAATCACACGTTACAATTCCACAACTTAAAGGAATGTATAGAGGTGATTCAGCAAGAAAAGATACTTTAATTGAATATGGTTTTAGATTACCTTGTGCCAAAGATAACAGACCTCTTAAAGAAGACGAATTTTTCAAAAAAGTAAATCAAAAAATTTATATTTCTGCAACTCCTGCAGATTTTGAAAAATCAACTTCTACTCAAATTGTTGAACAAATTATTCGTCCAACAGGCTTGTTAGATCCTAAAATAAGCATTAGACCTATATCGACACAAATTGACGATTTAATAAATGAAATAAATAAAAGAACAGAAAAAAACGAAAGAATTTTAATCACAACTCTTACAAAGCGAATGGCAGAAGATTTAACAGATTATTTTATTCAACAGGGAATAAAAGTTCGATATTTGCATAGCGAAATTCAATCATTAGAAAGAGTTGAAATTTTAAGAGATTTAAGACTTGGTGAATTTGATGTCTTAATCGGTGTAAACCTACTTAGAGAAGGTTTAGACATCCCTGAAGTTTCACTTGTTGCAATAATGGATGCAGACAAAGAGGGATTTTTACGTTCAGAAACATCACTTATTCAAACAATAGGTCGTGCTGCAAGAAACGCATGTGGTGAAGTAATAATGTATGCCGATAACATAACAGATTCAATGCAACATGCCATAACAGAAACCGAAAGAAGACGTAAAATCCAGATTGAACACAACAAAAAATATGGCATTGTTCCTCAAACAATTAAAAAACCTATTGAAAACAACTTGCTTTCACTTGTTGCAAGTTACAGAGATTTTGAAGATATTGTTGCAGAAGAAATGATTGAACTTGGAATTTCAGAAAAAGATTTGCCAAAATTAATTGAAAAATTAGAAAAAGACATGCACAAAGCTGCTAAAATACTCGATTTTGAACGTGCTGCACAAATTCGTGACCAACTAAAAAAACTTCGTGAAATGGTCAAATAAATTTTATTTTTCATTGTAAAAACCTTGTAAAATTTTCTTAAAAAAATAACAAAAAAAAGAACTTATATGTTTTTATATATATGTATAGTTTAGTGTTTATAAAAAAGTGTGGAGTTAGTAAAATTGGTTAATATTTCTAAAATAACCAATCCTGTCGTAAACGTTGTTCAAGATACAGCGAAAATTGCAGCACAAAAAGCTGTTAAAGCTCGTGCGACAAATCCTATTACAACCAAACAAGCTGGTTTAATGTCACTAGCTGCTTGCAGCGGAATTGTTGCAGGAATAAACATGGCTTCAAAAGTTGCTCCTCTTGGTGCAAGTTTTGATATGAAAACACAAACTCTAAACTTTGGCGTTGCCTCAAAAAATGCTACACACATAAACTTATACATTTTTGATAAACCTGTTAATGGCAAAGTTATCAAAACTGTTGAAATGGAAAAACACGGAAACAATTGGACAGCTAAACTAAATAAAAAAGAACAAGATGCTCTTGATATGGATATACAAAACAACAAAGCAGTATATTATGGATACAGAGCATGGGGTCCAAACTGGGAATACGATAAAAACTGGAAACCTGGTTCAGATTTAGGTTTTAAATCACACGTTGATGACAAAGGTAACAGATTTAATCCTAACAAACTTTTATCTGATCCTTATTCAAAAGAATTAAGCCACGACCCAATTTCACCAAAAATGCAAAAAATGAACGTAAATGGTGGAATTTATGCAACAGGACAAGAAAATTACTTAAAAGACAGCGCCGCAGTTGCTCCAAAAAGTATTTTTGTATTAGACAACGAAACAGATACAGGCATAAAACCTAAACGTGGTATAAACGAAGATGTAATCTACGAAACTCACCTTAGAGGTTTTTCTAAACTTGATGAAAAAATCCCTGAAAAATACAGAGGAACATACAAAGGTGCAGCTCTAAAAGCTAAATATTTAAAAGATTTAGGTATTACAATGGTTGAATTTTTGCCTATGCAAGAATTTGACGATGACAAAAACGATTTTGAAGCATACAAAGACAAAAACTATTGGGGTTACAACACACTAAACTTCTTTGCACCAAACAGACGTTATGCTTATGACAAAACAGCTGGTGGCCCAACTCGTGAATTTAAAGAAATGGTAAAAGCATTCCACGATAATGGAATAAAAGTTTGTATGGATGTTGTTTACAACCACACAGGCGAAGGTGGAACTTGGAATAACAAAGATGTTGTATCTTTATATTCAATGAGAGGCTTAGACAATAGCTCTTATTACGAAACAACTCAAAACGGAGAATATTATTGGGATAACAGCGGTTGTGGTGCTAACTTCAACACAGCAAGCGAAATTGGTAGCAATTTAGTTGCAGATTCATTAAAATATTGGGCAGAAGAAATGGGCGTTGATGCTTTCAGATTTGACCTTGCACCTGTTCTAGGCAACACAACAGAAAAATCTGCTTACAACAATGGCAAAGGCAGAGAAGAAGGTTTTTATTACAGCAACACAAATGCTCCTGCATTAAATAAAATTTCTCAAAAACTTGATTTGCGTTCACCTGATGGCAAAAAAGGTTCTGTTGATTTAATAGCTGAACCTTGGGGTTGTGGTGATGGAACTTATCAACTTGGACAATTCCCTCAAACTTGGAGTGAATGGAACGACAAATTTAGAAATGTTTTAAGAAGCATGTTTAACCGTCAAGAAAAAACAACTTTGGCAGAAGTTGCTTGCGCTATGGCTGGTTCTTCAAATGCTTTCGGTGGTGAAAGAACTCGTTCAGTAAACTTTATCGCTTGCCACGATGGTTTTACAATGAAAGATTTGTTCAGCTACAACAATCCATATAACAACAATCCAAACTTCTACGCTGATGGTGGAACTTCTGGAGATGGCAACCTTTCTTGGGACAACTTCAACGACTTTAATCGTCAAACAAAAGCAATGAAAAATGCGTTCCTTACTCTTTTAATGTCTAAAGGAACACCAATGATTAATGGCGGCGACGAAATAATGAGAACTCAACAAGGCAACAACAATGCTTATTGTCTTGATACTGACGGAAACTATCTAAACTGGAATTTAAGCAAAGAACAAGAAAAAATGCACGACTTTGTTCAAAAAGCAATTGCATTCAGAAAAGCTCATCCAGCTCTTCAAAACTCAAACTTCTTTGACGGAAAAGACCATAACAATAACGGATTAAAAGATGTTACTTGGTACACAGATTTTGCAACAGAAGCTGACGGCAACTACCTAAATGCTTCTTACAACAACTTCTTAGGAATGAGAATTGACGGAACTGAATACGGCGACTCTGCAGCTTCTATTTATACTATTATCAACAAAGGCGATACAAAAATTGGTATGCAACTTCCTAAAAACACAGAAGGCAAACAATGGTACTTGGTAGCTGACACAGCTGAAGAATCAGAAATTGCAGGAAATTTTGTGGAAGAAGGTAAAGAAATAAAAGTTACTAAAAAATACTATGCTTCTCCTAGAAGCACAATGATTTTCATTGAAAAATAATCTTACATTGTAACTCTTGTTATCACACCATGAAGTTTATTTACAGGCATTTTGTAATAACTTACAAATGATGGTGTTATCTTTTTAATCAATGCAAACAAACTCCAGAATGGATTGCTTGTACTGATATCTTCAACACCATAAAAAATCGCATTCGGATTAATTTGAAGTAAATTCAAAACTTTTTCTATTCTAAATGATTCCATATAACCAACAGATATTCTTAATATTCTTAAACCTGCAGAAACTCTTTCCAAATGATAATGCAAACCAAAAGGTTCAGAATCTTTTTCCACATGAATAAACATATTCTCTGAATATAAAATTTTATTTGCAAACATAGTTTGAGAAATATATGGTGGAACTCTATCAACACCTCTTGCAAAAAATAACGCAGTACCTTCTAATTTAGTAACATTACTATCATTATATGCTTGTTCATATTGAGATAGGAAATGTGTTCTATCCATCAAATTTATTGAACGGAACAAAACCTTTTGTCCTCTTACATATAATGTCATTATTGCAAATATAAACAATGCAAATCCGCAAGAAATATATGCACCGAAATAAATTTTTGGCAAAGCTGATAGTAAAAAGAAAATATCTACAACTAACAAACTCAATGCCAATGCAAAATTAAAATATTTTCTCTTCAAATAAAATATAACAGACATTAAAATTGCAGTTATACAAAAACAACCTGCAACTGCTAAACCATACGCAAAAATTGCATTTTTTGCAGTTTTCAATATAAGAATTGACAAAACTGACATAACTAAAAATACTGAATTTATTGTTTCTATATAAATCTGTGAATTATTATTTTTTGAAGTATAATCCACCTTTAACAATGGTAAAAGCCTAGTATTTATGGCTTGAAAAACAACTGTAAAAATTCCAAACATCATTGAATGACAAGAATTTATAACCATCAATAAACTAAATACTAAAATAGGAACAAATAAAATATGAAAATCTTGGTAAACAAATGAATAAAAAACATTGTTCACTTCAGGATGACGCATTAAAAATGCACCTTGTCCAAAATAACTTAATACCAACATCAAAAATACAAAATACCAAGCTCTTACAACATATTTTCTATCCAAATGACCAACATCACCATACAATGATTTTGTACCAGATACGCATAACAATATCGCACATAAAACAATAAAACTTTTTACCCCGTGATGCAATAAGAAATCAAGACCAATCAAAGGATTTAAGGCAGATAAAACATAACTTGTTTCAAGAATAGATAATACACCTAAAGCACCTATTAACAAAAACCAAATAGCAGTAAAAAAGTAAAAATACTTTGAAACCAATTTAGTAATATATTTTTGAACATAAAAAATTTCTACAATCACACAAAGCGATATCCCCAATATTATATAGGTAGAAATATCACTTAATTTTGGTAAAACTCTAACCCCTTCCAAAGCTGATAAAACACCAACAGCAGGAGTAAGCACACTTTCACCCATATAAAGAGAAATTCCTAAAAAAGCTAAAATTGCAAAAATCACTTTCGAAACTGGAGCTTTTACCATATTTCTAATTGCTTCATATAAAACTACTGTTCCGCTTTCTCCACGTTTATTAAGACTTAAAGCAAGCCAAGTATATTGAACAGTAACAATCAAAAATAATGACCAAAAAATAAGTGATAGCACACCCAAAATATTTTCAGGAGTAATCGCAATTATCAAAAAGATAATTGACATTGCATATATTGGGGCTATTCCTATTTCGCTAAATACAAGCCCAATTGCTTGCATTCTTCCTTTTTTATGTTCGTTACTTTCATTCATAATTACATCTCATGTTATATCACAAATATTAATTATCAAACTTCATTTTTTATCAATATCATAACCAAAAATTGCAAAATCATATTTTACTGGATCATTGACATCAAATTTTTTCAAATTTTCAGTTATTTCTAACGCTGCTTTAAAATCATTATTTTTTCTTTTCAAAAAGCCTAATTCTCTTGAAAGTTTTGCAACATGTGTATCTAATGGAATTATCAATTCAGATTTTGGAATAAAATCCCATAAACCTAAATCAACTTCCCCATCTCTAACCATCCAACGCAAAAACATATTCATTCTCTTCATTGCACTTCCTTTTTTAGGATTTGGAATAAAATAATAAAAACCTTTTTCAGCATTTTTCGGAGCATGTTCACAAAAATAATCAAAAACAAATTGAAACATACCCAAAATTGTTTTATTTTTTTTATAACCATTTTCAAATAAAACTCTCAAACCATTATCCACCAAATAGAGATGTTTCAAAACTTGAAAAATAGCAATTATGTCAGTATCTTTTAAAAATCTATAATTAAAACCTTCCAAACTTTTAGGGTTAAAATTCAAAATAAAACTCAATGGATTATAATTCATCATATTAAATAATTCATCAAGTTTTGCAATAAAAGCTTTTCTATTTCCAAATGCAAATAAAGATGCTATAAAACCACCAACTTCCTTATCTGCAAGATTTTTAAATTTTCTTGGAAATTGGATAGGATCATTTTTTATAAAATCTGATGTTTCGTACTTTTTTACTAAATTTTCTAATTGTTTTTTATTCATGCTATCGCTTCTTCTTCCAAAAATCATTCAATATTTTATCACAATCAATTTCATTTATTCCGCAATAAATTTTTGTTTTTGAATTAGAAATTTTTTTTAAATCAATAACAGAACCAAATGCACCGTAATTAGTGTCATAAGAACCAAAATAAACAGCATTTAATCTGGCTTGCAAAATTGCCCACGCACACATTGGACAAGGCTCTAATGTAACATACAAATCACAACCATCTAATCGCCAATTTCCTAAAACTTTTTCTGCTAATTTTATTGCGTTTATCTCTGCATGAGAAGAAATATCATTTAATTTTTCTCGTTCGTTTACAGCTTCTGCAATAATTTTTCCGTCTTTTACAATTAAAGCCGCAACCGGAACATCTAATTCCACATTTTTGGCAAGTTCAATTGCTCTTTGCATGAAATTCATTATTTTTTATCCTTCTTGAACTTCTGCAAGTGGGAAAATCAATTCTACACAGAAACCATCTTGTTCATTTGAATAAAGATTAATTCTACCATTCATCGCTTCAACAAGACCTTTTACAATAAACAAGCCCAAACCTGTACCTCTTGTGGTTCTTGTTGTTTTATCATCAATTCGTGTAAATTTATCAAATAATTGATTTAATTTTTCTTCAGGAATTATTTCACATTGATTTTTAACATAAATTTGTGCGTTTCCGTCTTTCACAATGCTATCTACGACAAGCGGAGTTCCTTCTTGTGCATATTTTTTAGCGTTTTCAAATAAATTAACCAATACTTGTTCAAATCTGTCTTTATCAGCCATGAATTTTGGATAATTACTATCTGTGCAATTTATCAATTCCATATCTTCTAAATCAACCAATGTTGAAGCTGATTCGATAAATTGATTTAATACTAAAGGTTCTGGTTTTGTCCAAATTCTTGCACCTTCTATATCTGGAACAACTAACAAGTCTTCAATCATTCTTGATAATCTTTCTGATTGACGTTTAATTGTTCTTAATGATTTTTGTTTTGTTTCTTCATCAATTTCTATATCTTGACGCAAAAGTCTTGATGTATAACCTTGAATACTTGTTAATGGAGTTCTAAATTCATGACTTACTGTATCTATCAAATTTGAACGATAATTATCAAGATTTTTCAATTCAGCATTTTTACTCTTTAATTGCAAATAAGATTTGTGAATTTGACCTGCCATACGATTAAATTTGAATGCTAAAAAGATAATTTCGTAAGGAGTAAAAATATTTGTCAAAAGTCTAATTCGTCTTTGATAATTACCTTTTGAAACAGCAATAATCGCTTTGAATAATTGTCTTATATTTATATAAATATGATATGTATATAAACCAACAATAAAGATAATTGTAAGTGATGCAACCAATATCGCTAAAATTATTTTTAATCTGTTATCATTTATATTTTTTTGAGTAACTTTTTTAGTTGTATTTACAATAATTGTTATATCTGGACTAGATTTTTTTATATAAACAAGAGGTTGATTTTTTACTGAACCATACACTACAGGTTTATCTTTTTCCAATTTTTTAGGTAGTAATTTTATAGAATTTTTAAAATCTTTTTCTTTATAATTATGTTTTGCAATCAAATTACCATCGCTTGAAATAACATAAATTTGACGAGCTTCTTCCTGCATTGGTTTAAACAAATTTGAAGAAAGAAAATCTAAATCAAAAGTTCCTACCAAAAATTTTCCATTATCCATTGTTGTATAAATAGAAATATTATGACTTTTCAAATTTTCGTCATGACGTTGCAACAACTCTTGTGGAGTATTTATTAATTCTAATGATTTAAATTCTGGAGAATTAGCTAAAACTTTTGTTAAATATCTTTTTTTAGGAAAAGAACCACCATTTTTGGCAGCTAATTCTGTACCTTGTTGAATTTGTTTTAATTCATTGATAGAAGTTTTTATAAATACATCGATTTCATTTGATACTACTTGTGAAATAAGAACTGCAGAATCTCTCAACTGTGAACGCATCGCTTGTTGGTTAATATTGTTTATAATAAAACCACTTATCACCATTGGGATAATAACTGCACACAACACAACTATTATCATTTGTTCTACAATTTTTAATCTTCTTAAAAGTATCTTTTTCATTCTATTCACCTTTAAATGGAGTTAATTTATATCCTACATTAGTTACAGTATGCAAATATGCGGGATTTTTCACATCTTCCTCTATTTTATTTCTTAATCCACCAACATGAACTCTCAACATTCTCACATCTTCGTTACTATCGTAACCCCAAACTTCATCAAGCAATGTCGCAAGAGTTACAGCATTATTTATGTGTTGCATCAAACAATACAATATTTCAAACTCTGTTGGAGTCAATTTCATTTTCTTATTTATTATTGAACATTCCAAACTTTCTGGAAATATTTCAATATCACCAGCTTTTAAAACTTCGTTGCTCAAAGATTTTTCTTCTACCACATTTCTTCTCAATAAAACTCTTATTCTCAAAAGAACTTCTTGAATATCAAATGGTTTTACTAAATAATCATCAGCACCACCTTCAAAACCTTCCGTCTTATCTTCAATAGTACCTTTTGCCGTAAGCATTAAAATAGGAACAGAAATTTTTGCCTGTCTGATATTTTTACAAACATCAAAACCATTCATCTTTGGCATCATTACATCTAACAAAATCAAATCGTAAGAATTATTTAATGCTTTATTTAAACCTTCTAAACCATCTTTTGCTGTATCAACGTAATAACCACTATGAGAAATATCAAATTCCAATAATTCTCTAATTTCTGTATCATCATCAACTACTAAAATTCTTTTTGAAACATGTTCCATAGATATACTCTCCTTAGCATATTCTATAGTATTGAGCAAATTTTTAAACCCACCATTTATACTAAAAAAGCACTTGCTTAATTTGCAAGTGCTATTTAAAATTTCCCCATTCCGTATCTAGTAGCTTCTTTCTTATATTAAGTCAGAAGTTTTAAATCTTTTTTTTCTATTTGAAAACTTTATTAAAATTTGTTTCATAATCTTTTCTTTCTTTTTTGCTCTCTACATATATATAAAGTATATACTCTAAAAATAATTGCCTTTTTGGTTTTGGCTTTGTTAAGAAATATTACAAGCATTAGTAATATGGTTACTTTATTTATATAAATTAGTGTAGTAGAATAGTTGAAATTACAGTTCTTTGAGGAAAAAACAATGAAAAAATTTATACTTACCGCATTAATTTTTATAATCACAGCAGGACAATCATTTGCGTTTGATTACGATGTTTATAAACTAAGTAACGGACAAACAGTAATAATCAAAGAAGTTAAAAACAATCCAATTGTAATAATTGATACTTGGGTAAAAACAGGTTCTATAAATGAAAACAATATAAATAATGGTGTTTCTCACTTTTTAGAACACCTATTCTTCAAAGGAACATCAAATCATCCGACAGGAGAGTTTGACAGATTATTAGAATCTAAAGGTGCAATAACAAACGCAGCAACAAGCAAAGATTTCACTCATTACTACATCGAAATTCCGTCAAAATATTTTAACCTTGCAATGGAACTTCATTCAGATATGTTGCTAAACCCAATGATACCTAGAAAAGAATTAGAAAAAGAACGAAAAGTTGTAATGGAAGAAATAGCAAAAGACCAAAATAATCCTGACGACAAAGTTTATAAAAATCTAATAAAAATGATTTATACAACTCACCCTTACAAAAGAGAAGTTATCGGAACAAATGAAATCATAGGAAAAATTTCAAGAGAAGAAATACTAGATTATTATAAATCTCACTATTCTCCTAAAAACATGACAACAATTGTAATTGGAGATATTAAAACAAACGAAGTTTTAGAAAAAATAAAAGAAAGTTTTAACACATCAGAAACAAGAAAACTTCAAACTTCAAAAAATAAACACGAAAAACTTTTAACTAAACAAGTTAAAAACATTGACTTTCAGCCAGTTTCAAGTGGTTATATGATGATTGGATATAGAGGAGCAAATGTTTTTAATAACGATACATACGCTCTTGATATTCTTTCAACCATTCTTGGAGATGGAAGAACAAGTGTTTTATACCAAAAAATCAAAGAACAGAAACAACTTGCTTATTCAATCTCTGCAAGCAATGCCACATATAAAGAAGACGGTATTTTTTGGATAAACGCAAATTTTGTACCTGAAAATATGGAAAAACTTGAAAAAGACATATTTACAGAAGTTTCAAAAATTCAAAAATATGGTGTTACTCAAGAACAACTTGATATTGCAAAAAGCATAATTGAAAGGGACACATATTATTCAAGAGAATCTATTTCAAGTATCGCTTCTCAAATCGGATATGCAACAACCTTAACAGATAACCCTAAATACTACAATGAATATTTAGACAACATAAAAAAAGTTACTCTTTCTGACGTCAAAATGGTTGCTAACAAGTATTTAGACGAAAATAAATCTGCAATTTCTATCGTGCTACCAAAAACTTATGAAAATAAAACAATTACAGAAACCCCAAAACAACAAAACCATAATGCAAATTTAATAAAAGGCGATTCTTTTACAAAAAAATATTTAATAGACAACGGTGCAACATTACTTCTATCAAAAAATGATTTAAACGACATTGTTGCAATAACAATATACGCAAAAGGCGGTCAATTTATTGAAGATATAGCAGGCACTTCTGATTTAATGGCAAGTGTAATGTTGAAAGGAACAAAAAAATATTCAGCAGAAGAACTTGCAAAGATACTAGAAGAAAATGGTATAAAAATAAATCCAAGTTCCTCTGCCGACGACTTTACTATTAAAGTTTTAACAACAAAACCTCAACTTAAAACCACATTAGAACTTTTAAATGAAATCGTAAACAACGCTAAATTTGATGATTACGAAATCAAAAAAGTTAAAAATACAAAATTAAATTCAATAAAACAATCAAAAGATATTCCAATGAATATCGCTCTACAAGAATACAAAAACTCAATTTTTGCACAAAGTGTATATTCAAATGGCGCAAAAATTTATGAAACTACATTACCAAAAATTGAAAGAGCAAATATTATAAATTACTACAATAAAATATTTGCACCTAAAAACATCGTTATTTCAGTTAATGGGAATGTTGAATTAAACGAAATAGTTGATGATTTAGGAAACATTTTTAAAACAAATAACAATGTCAAATCGTTTAACTACAATGATTATGCATCAAAAATTCCTGCAATCACAACACAAAAAATTATTACAAAACAAGTAAAAGACTTAAAAGCTGCTTGGGTAATACTTGGCTGGCAAACCGCAGGTAGCTACAACGAAAAAGATTGTGCAACATTAAAAGTTATAGATGCACTACTTGGAACTGGTATGAGTTCAAGACTTTTCAGAGATTTAAGAGAAAATGAAGGACTTGCATATCAAGTTGGTTCTGATTTCGCCGCAAAAATTCTAAAAGGTGCATTTACACTATATATCGGAACAAACCCTAATAACATCAACAAATCAAAAACTATGATGCTTGCAGAAATCGAAAAACTAAAAAATGAATTTGTAACAGAAAAAGAACTTCAAGAAGCAAAAGACAAAATTCTTGGAAAATATTTATTGGCACAAGAAACAAATATGGATAAAGCAGCCCTTGTTGGTTGGTATGAAACTTCTGGAAGAGGTTTTGACTACAAAGACAAATACACAAAACTTATTTCATCTATAACTGCTTCTGATATTATTGAAGTTGCAAATAAATACTTTAATCAAAATTATGTTTTAAGTATAGTTGAGAAAAAATAAGGAAAAAGTTTATGGATTATATTTTAGATATGAAACTTACTGTACTAACTTGGTGTCTAACAAAAGGTTTAAAAATTCTAATTATACTTTTTGTAGTTAGTGTTATAAACAAATTTTCAAAAAAAATATTATCAAATTTCATACATCCAAATGTTGGACTACACGACGAACAAACCAAAAGACAACAAACCATTTACTACGTAATAAATTCAGCTATAACAATAATTACATTTACAATAGCAGCATTATTAATTCTTGAGCTATTAGGTATCAACATCGGACCAATTCTTGCAGCAGCTGGGGTTGTAGGTATCGCAATCGGTTTTGGTTCTCAAAGACTTGTCGAAGATATTACATCAGGAATAATTATGTTAATCAACAACCAAGTTAGAGTTGGCGATGTAGTTAAAATAGACCAAAAAACAGGTTACATAGAAAAACTTACACTTAATATGGTTGTTTTAAGAGATTTTGACGGAAGTGTACATTTTATAAGAAACGGAAGAATTGATGTTATTTCAAATCTTACAAAAGAATATTCTTTCTTCTTAACAGAAATCGGTGTTGATTATAGTACAGATATCGAAAAAGCAACAAACATTATAAAATCAGTTGTTGAACAAATGCAAAAAGAAGATGCTTTTAAAGACGATATTCTAGCACCTGTTGAAGTTTGGGGCATAGATAAATTTGCAGATTCTGCAATAATGCTAAAACTTAGAATAAAAACTAAACCTATAAAACAATGGTATATTGGTAGAGAATTTAATTTTAGAATTAAAAAAGCTTTTGACGAAAATGGAATTGAATTTCCATATAATCAAATTGTCGTTCATAAAAAATAGCATCAATAGGCTTAATAAGGAGATAAATAATGAGTCCACAAATAAACTCAAATTATAGACAAGCAAAATGTTGTTTTAATTGTAAATATGGAATACCTAACACAGAACATTTAGACAAGATGAATTGTGGTTGTCCTAGCATTTCAGAGAACGCAAATTCTTCAGCAGTAGCTCTTGATGGAATATGTGACAATTATAAAGAATATGAATAATTGTAATCAAATTGTCGTTCACAAAAAAATTAATCACTATTCATATCTTAAAGCATCAATTGGGTTAAGTAGCGACGCTTTATGGGCAGGATAATAACCAAAACTTACACCCACAAATGCTGAAAAACCAAGCGATAGAAGTATTGAGAACAAAGAAATAGAAATTGTCATACTTCCTTGTGAAGCTATTTGAACTATTAAAGCTCCAACAACCCCAACAATTACTCCAATCACACCACCTAACAATGAGAGAATTAATGATTCTACCAAAAACTGACATCTTATATCAAAAGTTTTTGCACCAATCGCCATTCTTATACCAATTTCTTTTGTTCTTTCCGTAACTGATACAAGCATAATATTCATAATACCAATACCACCAACTAAAAGTGAAATAGAAGCTATTGAAGCCAAAAGAATAGCAAAAGTTTGTACTGTTGATTTCAATTTTTCTTGAAACTCTGCTGAATTTCTTATCTCAAAATCATTATCTTGATTATGTCCAATATTATGTCTTCTTTTTAATATTTCTTCTATATCAGCCTCTGCTAAAGAAATTTGTTCTTGGTCAATACCTTTTACAACAATCATCCCTACTGTATTAGGAAAATCTGTACCAAAAACTCTTTTTTGAGCAGTTGTGATTGGAATAAATAACAAATCATCTTGGTCAAAAGGTCCTGTTGTACCTTTAGGTTTTACAGTTCCAATTACTTCAAAAGGAACATTCCCAACTCTCATAATTTTTCCAATTGGGTCTAAATCACCAAATAATTCATTTGCAACTGTTGAACCTATAATGGCAACTTTTGCAGAATTTCTTATATCTTCTAAAGTAAAGCCTCTACCTAAATCAATTTCGTAGTTTTTTATGTACAAATATTCAGGAGTTGTTCCATAAACTGTACTAGACCAGTTTTGATTTCCATACATCAATTGTTTACCTTCAGATGAAGCTGGTGCGATAGCGTCAATTCCACGTGCTTCTTTCCTTAAAGCTTTTACATCTTTTAAAGTAAGTGTTGGCTTTGAACCTATTGCTTGTCTTACTCCACCTGCTTTTGAAGAAGAAGAACGAATTGTCAAAAGATTTGACCCCATTGATTCCATATCACTTTGAACTTTCTTTTGAGCGCCTGTACCTATTGCAAGCATTATAATTACAGCTGCAACACCTATGATAATCCCCAAAGAAGTAAGTGCTGAACGCATTTTATTTACGTTTAGCGAAACTACTGCCATTTTTATTGTAGATTTTAAATCAAGCACTCTAAATTATCCTTTTTATGTGTTTCTATTTCTAGTTTTTTGCCACTCTTCTTTTGTTTGGTCAGCAACTATTTTTCCATCCTTAAACCTTAAAATCCTTTTGCAATACTCTGCAATATCAGGTTCGTGAGTAACCAAAATAACGGTTTTATGCTGTTGTTCATTTAATTTTACGAAAAATTCCATTACCTCAATACTTGTTCTTGTATCAAGATTACCTGTCGGTTCATCTGCCAAAATAAATGGTGCATCATTAACCAATGCTCTTGCAATTGCAACCCTTTGTTGTTGACCACCTGACATTTGATTTGGCAGATGGTCTTCTCTTTTTTCAAGACCTACTGCTTTTAAAGCTTTTCTTGCTCTTTCAATTCTTTCTTCTTCAGGAATACCTTTATAAATCATTGGAAGTTGAACATTATCAAGAGCAGACGTTCTTGAAATAAGATTAAACCCTTGAAAAACGAAACCAATAGTAGAATTTCTTATTTCAGAAAGTTCATCCATACTCATAGAAAAAACATCTTTTCCATCAAGGAAATAACTACCACTATTTGGCTTATCAAGAGTTCCTAACATGTTCATACAAGTAGATTTGCCAGAACCTGATGTACCCATAATTGCGACAAATTCACCTTTTTCTATGTTAAAAGAAATATCATCTAACGCATTAAAAGATTCTTCACCGGTAGTATATGTTTTTATTACATTTTTAACTTCAATAAACGACATAAAACTAACTACCTTCCTACATTGGAGGATGTCTCATTGGGTTGCTTTTTCTTTTATCTTTTGGATTATTACCACTTACAACAACTTCTGTACCTTCGTTAATATCATTAGAAATAATTTCTACTGAATTGTCGTCGCTAACGCCAACTTCAACTTCAATTCTTTCCAATTTTCCTCTGCGAAGAATCCAAACACCTTGTTTTTCAAACTTTTGTTTGTTTGTATCAGGAGTAAACTTTAATGCAATATTTGGAACAGTCAAAACATTTTCTTTTTTACTTGTAATAATTTCTACATTTGCAGTCATTCCTGGAACTAAAAATCCGTCATTGTTGTCAACAGAAACAACAACAGTATATGTTACAACATTATTTGTAGTTGTAGAAGCAAGTCTAACTTGACTTACACGACCTTTAAAAACTTTATCTTGATAACCATCTAAAGTATAATTAACTTCTTGACCAACTTTTACTTTTCCAATATCTGCTTCTGAAACACTTGTTTCAATTTGCATTTTTGTTAAATCTCTTGCAACTGAAAACAAAGTTGGAGTTTGAAAACTTGCTGCAACTGTTTGACCTTTTTCAACTTCTTTTGAAATTACAACACCATCAACTGGAGAAATAATTTTCGTATATCTCAAATTAGTCAAGTTTTTAGTCAAACTTGCTTCAGCTTGTTTTACATCTTCTCTTGCAGCATCAACTGTAGCTTTTTGTGCTAAATAAGTTGCTCTTGCAAGCTCCATTTCATCTTTTGAAACATAATTTTTTTGGTATAGTTTTTGATATCTTTTATAATTTTCAAGATTATAATCTAATGTTGCTTTTGCTTTTTTATAATTACTTTTTTTAGAATTTAAACTTGCAGTATCTTGATCAACTTGAGCTTGTGAAATAGCAGGGTCAATCTCTGCAAGCAATTGTCCTTTTTTTACTTCAGAATTGAAATCAACATAAATATTTTTAATTATCCCAGAAATTTGAGAACCAATACTAACTGTTTCAACAGGGTTTACAGTACCTGATGCTTCAACAGTTTGAACAATAGTTTTTCTTTCAACTAAAGTTGTAACATATTTAGTATTTTTACCTTTAGGAATAAAAACTAAAACCAAACCTAAAATAACAACTAAACCGATTATTAAATTTCTTTTATTAAACATAATCTAAAATCCTAATATGGTTGTGCAATTGCCATTGCTTTTTCTAAAGCAAATCTTGCTTTGTTATAAGAAAACACTGATTCTACAAAAGATAATTGTGCATTATTATAATCAGTCAATGCCTCTTGCAATTCAAGATAATTGCCTAAACCAACTGCGTATCTACCATCTGCAAGTTCAAAATTTTCAAGTGCAACCTGAACTTTATGACGCATCAGAGGTATTTTTTCTTCAATTTGTTTCATATCAACATACAAAGATTGAATTTGGAAATAAATTTCATTTTCTAATTCTTCAATATTTGTATTTGCAATATCTAAATATGCTTTACCTTGTTCGATTTGATGTTTCAATGACATAGCATTGATATTTGGTAAATCTAAACCACCATAAATACCAATTGCATTTGAACCAACATCAGAATTTTTTGTTAATGAATAACTACCTGTTGCATTCAAAGATGGATAATAACTACGTTTAATAGCTTTTAAAGATTCTTCAGAAGCTTTTGCAACTAATTTCATAGCTTTCAAATCAGAACGATTTTGAAATGCTGTATTTATAGATTCTTGCATTGTTGCAGTATATGGTTCTAATTTATAAGAACTTATAATACCGCTTTTTTCAATACCAGTTGTAAAAATAGCACCATCTTTAAAACCTGTACTTGAGCCATTTTCTGTAATTTTCTTTTTATCAAACGAAACATCTATTTCGTTTTTAACTACATTTGAACCGCCAATATTAAAGTTTTCAGTTGGAACAATTGAATAAGCAGGAGCATTAACATAATTCATGCTTGTATTCAACGAAATCAATGCATTTTGATAAGCATTTTTTGCTTCTAATAAAGAAATTTCTGCTTCTGTAAGCTTTGATTCAGCATTTACCACATCAATTTTAGATTTCAAACCAACTTCAAACATCGCTTTTGTTCTATCCAAGTTTAATTGGTTAATTTTTACAGTTTGAACCCAAACGTCAGTAGCTGATTTTGCAGCCAAAACATAAGTATAAGCAAGTTTTACACCAAATATACAACCAAGTTTTGCTGAACGATATTCATATTCTGCTGCTTGTTCGCTGAATTTCGCCATATTAATTTTTGCAGTAGTTCTACCAAAATCCCAAATTGTTTCTGAAATTTTAGCATTTACACCTACACCACTTGAATTCATTGAAGCAGAGCTATCACCGAATTCTTTTGTGTATTTATAATTATAACCAACGCCTGCTGAAAAAGTTGGAAAATATGTTGAACGAGCGATACCAATGTCATTTTTCAATGCTTTAACATTGTTCAATTTATTTTTCAAAGTATGGCTATTTTTAATACCTATTTTTACACAATCATCAATATTATAAACAATATCACCTTGTTGAACTGCTGGTTGAACAAGTGTTGTTTCTTTTATATCTGATGAATTTTTCTTTCTTGTGAATCTTGCAAAAAATGATTTTAACGGAGCGGTTTTTGTATTTTTCACTTCATTTTTAGCATTTTTTGCAACTTTTGTTTTTGTTGTAACTTTAGTATCTACAGCATTAGAAACATCTGTTGCTTCTTGCGCAAAAGATACTGGTGTTGCAACTAGCATACTCAACAATATTATAAATACGTATGTATTTATTTTCCCTAATCTCTTATATCCCATATCTTTATTATATTACATGATAAAATGAGGTCAAATTATTGAAAAATATTAAGCAAAAAACTTTTAGAATTTTTTATTTATTTCCCAATTCCATGCAGTTTCAATAATATCTTCAATTTTTGTATATTTTGGAGTCCAATTTAAAACTTGTTTAGCTTCATCATTTGCAGCAAAAAGTTGAGAAGGGTCACCTGCTCTCCTTTCGCCATATTTCACTGAAACTTTTTTACCTGTAACACGTTCTGATGCGTCTATAATTTCTTTTACAGAAGTTCCAATTCCTGTACCCAAATTAAGTTTAACAGTTTTGTTATCAGAAATTATTTTTTCTAATGCCAATCTATGCGCATTTGCCAAATCTTCAACATGAATATAATCTCTAATGCAAGTTCCGTCTGGAGTATCATAATCTGTTCCAAACACAGTAATATTATCTCTTTCACCTTTGATAGTTTTCAAAACCAACGGAATTAAATGTGTTTCAGGATTATGACTTTCACCTAATTGACCATCTTTATCAGCTCCTGCTGCATTAAAATATCTCAAAGCCGCATATTTAAATCCATACGCAGTTTCATAATCTTCCATTATTTGTTCCATCATGAATTTTGTTTTGCCATAAGGATTTATTGGCTGTTGAGAATGTTTTTCATCCAACGGCATATATTTTGGATTTCCATAAGTTGCACAAGTGCTTGAAAAAACAATATGTTTTACATCATTTTCACGCATAGTATCAAGCAAATTCAAAGTATTTACTACATTATTCCAATAATATTTGCTTGGAGAAGTAACACTTTCGCCAACATAAGTATATGCAGCAAAATGAATAACCGCATCTATATTGTATTTTTTAAAAACTTTATCAAGATTTTCTTTATCTTTTAAATCAACTTTTTCAAACTTTTCAGTTAAAACTGCCTCTTGATGACCATAAACCAAATTATCTAAAACAACAACATCATAACCTTGTTGTAATAAATGTTTTGTCGTATGAGAACCAATATAACCTGCACCACCTGCAACTAAAAGTGTTTTTTTCATACCTTAACAAACCTCTTGAGCTTTTTCATCTAGCTCTTTTCTAATTTCATCTACTGTAACATATTTTATAGGTGAATTTTCATCTTTTTGCAAATAAACATCTTTTATCCCAGATTGAACAATAAATCTTTTACATAAAATACAAATCATTTGATGTCCCCAAATATACATAGTAGCATTCTGACATCTATCTTGACCTGCTTGAATTATAGCATTTTGTTCTGCATGAATAGAACGACAAGTTTCATATCGTGTACCAGATTCAATATTATTTTTTACTCTGAAACATTCACCTCTTTCAGCACAAGACTCAACTTTTGATGGTGTTCCATTATATCCAGTTGCTTTTATTTTTTTATCTTCACCAACAATAACTGCACCTACATTTGCTCTCAAGCAATTTGAACGTGTTGAGCAAGTTTTAGCTAAATCCATAAAATATTCTGTCCAAGGTTTTATAGTCATTTTTCACTCCTCTTTTTATAAGATTTTACCATAAATGTTAAAAAGATGATTTTTGTTAAAAATATGTTAAAATAATTGAGAATACACAAGTTGTAAGAGGTTTTAATGTCTGGAGAAAATATCCAAAATACAATGGATAATTTAAAATACAAAGTAAAATCAACTCTTGATTCGACAGAACTTTTCAAATTTAAAGGTTCTGTATCAAAATTATTGGGTTTAACAGTTGAAGTAAAACTTCCAGGATTAAAAATCGGAGATTTATGCTACATTGAAACCTATGACGGACAAAAAAAACCTGCCGAAGTTGTTGCATTCAAAGGTGACGTCGCTCAGCTTTTACTTTTATATGACGGAGCAGGAATTGGTCAAGGAAGTCTTGTTACAACAACAGGACATTCAATAAGTGTTCCAGTTGGAGATTTCTTGCTAGGGCGACTTATAAACCCTCTTGGAGAACCTATTGACGGCAAACCTCTTGAAACAATCGGCGCAGAATGGAGAGATATCGATGGTCCACCACCTGGAGCATTTGAACGTCCAATTATTACTGAAATGTTTTCCACAGGTGTCAGAGCAATAGACTCTTGTTTGACATTTGGTTGCGGACAACGTATGGGTCTTTTCGCTGGTTCAGGGGTTGGTAAAAGTACACTACTTGGTATGATTGCAAGAAATTCAGATGCAGATGTAAACGTTGTTGCGCTAATCGGAGAACGTGGAAGGGAAGTAAAAGAATTTGTTGAAGACGCACTTGGCGAAGAAGGTATGAAAAAATCCGTACTTGTTGTTTCAACAGGTGACCAACCACCTCTTATCAGACAAAAATGTTTACACACAGCAACAACCGTTTGTGAATATTTCAGAGATCAAGGCAAAAAAGTTTTCTTAATGACAGACACAATTACACGTTGCGCAATGGCAGGTCGTGAAGTAGGTCTTTCTATCGGTGAACCTCCTACAATGAAAGGTTATCCACCTTCAATTTTCTCTTGGTTACAAAAAGTTTTAGAAAGGGCCGGAAATAGTCCAAAAGGTTCTATTACAGCATTTTATACCGTATTAATGGAAGGTGATGACATCAACGACCCTATCGTAGATACAGTTCGTGGTATCACAGACGGACACATTTTCTTATCAAGAAAAGTTGCAGAAGCAAACCATTATCCTGCAATAGACGTTCTTGGAAGTATCTCAAGGCTTATGAGTGCAATTGCAACAAGCGAACACAAAGCAGCCGCTGCTAAATTACGTAAAATTATGGCAATGTATCGTGAAAACAAAGATTTGATTGACGTTGGTATGTATCAACCAGGGACAAACCCTAAACTTGATATTGCAATAGAAATGATGCCTCAAATAAACGCATTTTTACAACAAAGAACAACCGATAGTGTTAATATGGATAACACAATCAACACAGTAATAAATATGATGGCAAATGTTGATATTTAATTTTTAAAACATAATAAAGAGCCGAAAGATTTTAAAAATCTTTCGGCTCTTGTTATAACATATTTTGACTGCTCCGCACCCTGCGACCTCTTGCTCGGTCGCATTAAACGTGCCTACACAACAAGGCTTTTCGCCTTGGCTGCTCCGCACTCTGCGACCTCTTGCTCGGTCGCGTTAAACGTGCCTGCGCAACAAGGCTTTTCGCCTTGATTGCTCCGCACTCTGCGACCTCGCAACTATGAGCAACCTGAATAACCGCAATTCAAGCAAATAAAACATCCTTCTGCCATTTGAATTGTGTTTCCACATTCAGGACAAGTAACTGTTTTAATTTCACCTGTTGGATTATATTCTTCAGCTTTTGGTGCTTCTTTTTTAACTTCTTCAACAACCTTAACTTCTTCTTGCTTTTCTTCTTTTTTAGTTAAGTTCATTGGTTGGATTGGACGACAATTGTTTCTGTAAACTGTAATACCTTTCAAGTTGTTTTTATAAGCTAAAATGTAAGTTTTTTCAATATCTTCTCTTGAAGCACTTTCAACAAAGTTTACTGTTTTTGAAACAGCATTATCTGTATGAAGTTGGAAAGCAGCTTGCATTAGAACGTGATATTCTGGAGAAACATCATGTGCTGTTGCAAAAATTTGTTTTACTTCGTCTGAAACACCTTCAATATGCGCAATAGTACCATCCATCGCAATTTGTTTCATCAAATCTTGTGAATAGAAACCATGACTTTTTGCGTATTTTTCGAAAATAGGATTAACTTCAGGAAGTTCAGTTCCATCCATAATTCTACGTAAGAAAACAAGACCAAACAATGGTTCAACACCACCTGATGCACTTGCTATCATTGAAATTGTACCTGTTGGTGCAATACAAGTTGTTGTTGAATTTCTAATACCAAATTCTTTAATTTTTGCATCCAAATCTTTCCACATTTCATCAGAAATGATACCTGCAGATTTACCTGTATATTTTGTTGATAAAAAGTTTTTATTATCGTAAATACTACCTGCAAAGTTTGCAAAAGAACCTCTTGTTTTTGCAAGTTCTATTGAAGCTACTTTTGAATGGTAATCAATAAATTCAATAACTTGTTTTGCTAGTTTTACACCAGCATCTGAGTTATATGAAATTTCCATTTTCATAAGCATATCAGCCCAACCCATTACGCCAAGACCGATTTTTCTATTATTTTGTACCATTTGAGCAATAATAGGTAATGGATAATTATTTACAGTAATTACGTTGTCTAAGAAATTGATAGAAAGTTTTGTAACTTTTTCTAATCTATCCCAATTGATTGTTTTATCATCATTAACCATCATACCTAAGTTGATAGAACCTAAGTTACATGCTTCATAAGGCAACAATGGAACTTCACCACAAGGGTTTGTAGATTCAATTTCACCTAATAGCGGAGTTGGGTTATCAGAATTCATAGTATCAATAAAGATAATACCTGGTTCACCTGTTTTCCAAGCTCCATCAACGATTTTGTCAAATACGTCTTTTGCTCTTAATTGACCAACTACTGCTTTTGTTTTTGGATTAATCAAGTCATAATTTGTATCTGCAATAACCGCATCCATAAATTTGTTAGTAATTGCAACTGAAATATTAAAATTATTCAATTTTGAAGTATCATTTTTGCAATTAATAAATTCTAAAATATCAGGGTGATCAACTCTCAAGATACCCATATTTGCACCACGTCTTGTGCCACCTTGTTTTACAGCTTCTGTTGCTGCGTTGAAAACTTCCATAAATGATACAGGGCCAGAAGAAACACCCATTGTAGATTTTACGACATCATTTTTTGGTCTTAAACGAGAGAAAGAAAAACCTGTACCACCACCTGATTTGTGAATAATTGCTTGGTTTTTAATTGCTTCGAAAATTCCTTCCAATGAATCTTCAACAGGTAAAACGAAACAAGCTGATAATTGACCAAGTTCACGACCTGCATTCATCAAAGTTGGTGAATTTGGCATAAAATATCTTTTTGTAATCATTTCATAAAACTTATCTGATAATTCATTAACATCTTTCAAAGTTTTACCATATTCCAAATCAGCAATAGCAATACTATCAGATACTCTTCTGAACATATCAGAAGGTCCTTCTACACATTTGCCGTTTTTATCTCTTTTTAAATATCTTTTTTCTAAAACTGCAATAGCATTTGATGATAATTCTAATTCATTTTGTTCCAAGACCGATGTCCCCACTTTATACCTCCGTTGTACTTTCTCCTAACCATTAATACTATATTAACTTAAATTTTAAAAGCATGGTAAATTGTAAATTAGTTTTACTTAATAAAAATTATTAATATAAAAAATTAAAACAACTTCTACCTTCTAACTTGACAATGCGTTATGTATTAAATATTATATAAACATCAGGGAGACATGGCCAAGTGGTAAGGCAGAAGCCTGCAAAGCTTTTATCCCCAGTTCAAATCTGGGTGTCTCCTTTTTTAATGCAAATTTTTGGTCTATCAGTAATTTTTTATCGGAGTTTTTATGAAATTTAAAACAGAATACTTATGGTTTAACACAGAACATCAAAGAGAATACATTAATATTACAAATGAAGTTCAAGATATAGTAACAGAAAGCAAGATTAAAGAAGGCATGGTTTTGGTTTCTGCAATGCATATTACAGCCGGTGTATATGTAAATGATGCTGAAAGTGGATTAATAAAAGATATTGATAAATGGGTGGAAGAACTTGCACCTTTTAACATAAATTACAATCACCATCAAACAGGTGAAACAAATGGAGATAGCCATTTAAAAAGTTTACTTATCGGACACGAAGTTATCGTTCCTGTTACTGACGGAAGACTTGATTTTGGACCTTGGCAACAAATTTATTATGCTGAATTTGACGGTCAAAGAAGAAAAAGAGTTATCGTAAAAGTTATGGGCGAATAATATAAACAATTGTAAACATTTGCATTTTTTATATCAATTTTTAAATTTAGGACATTTCATGTAATCGAGCATATAAAGTTAAGCAGGATTACTATTATGTCAATTTCTAAAATTACAAATATTGCAACAGATACAATTTCAAAAACACAAAAAATCTCTCCGAAAAAAATTCTTAATACAATAGCAGAACACAAATCTGCAGCAGCATTAGGAACAATTACCGCAGGGCTTGTTGGACTTGCAATATATTCTGCTGCATTCCTTAAACCATCAGATAATTCAAATGTAAAATTTGATATTGCAGAAGCAGCTCAAGCTACAAAAATAGAAGAAAACGCACAACCAAAAGACATTAAAAAATTAGAATATGAAAATACTCTTACTGAAAAAGAAAATAATTTAAAAGCTGCTCAAAATGAACTTAAAAAAGATGAAGAACAAATAAATTCTTTAGAAAAAGCTCTTAGCATAAAAGGATTGATAAACAAAGAATACTACGAACAACAATACAACATTTTAAAAGATTTTGTTGAAGCAGACAAACAAAAAGTTGCTCAATGCGAACAAGATTACAATACGTTTTTAAATTCTAAAAACTCTAATAAAAGTGAAACATTTTAAACAACTTTACAATTGTTACAATTGACCCCAAAACATGTCAATTTCTATGTTTTCATGAACTTTATATATATGTAGGTAATATATTTATTGTAAAGTGGTATAGTTTGGGTAACAATTCTGAAAACATTAGAGTTGGTGATTATTTCACCAGCCAAATAACTAACAAAAGTGCGTTGCAATGTTACGGCGATGTAGATAATGCAGACTATTCTGGATTTGACACAGAACTAGACAAATATTTGAACGAAAAATCTATATCAGAAATGATTAAGGTTAACAAAGAAATAACACGCATTTTAGACAAATTTAAAATATCAATAAAAGTAAATATGAATATTTTGAATAATCTTGTTGGTAATCACTTGCCTGAAACAAGAAATATTGCAGTTGGAATAACAAAATATTTACCAGAAAAATATCAAAAACAAGTAAATCAAAAAGCTTTACTAGAAGCGACAAGTTTACATGATATTGCAAAAGTTATAATTCCTGAAAACATCATAAATAAACCAGGAAAACTAAATGAATCTGAGCTTGAAATCATGAAAGAACACGCAAGGCTTAGTTATGAAATGTTAAAAACTACAGATTTGGATAAAGAAACTTTGGATTTGATTAAAGATCATCACCATGTAACAAATCCAAACAAACGAAACGATGAAATTGAAAATATCAATTTACAAATACTTTCAATTTCAGACATCTATTCAGCGTTAAGAGAAAAACGTTCTTACAAAAAAGAACTTTCAAAAGAAGAAGCTCTTGCAATTTTACACAAAGACGTTGAAAGCGGAAAATTCGCACAAATAGTTTACGATGCGCTTGTAACATATACAGAACAAGACGAAAAACCAACTCAAAAATCAAAATGGAATATTTTCAATAAACTAAAACCTGTTCAAAGTTTTTAATTTATTATATTTCACGTTTTTCCAAACTTACTTCCCAAATGTCATTTTCAGGTGGAGGTGTTTGTTTTACAGAATTTTGAGTGCTTGCAGACATTTGTTCTGCTACTGCCTGTTTCAAGTTTTCACTTGGAACATACTCTTCTTCCATTTCAGCATCTTCATTACAAACAACATTCAATGGTAATCTAAAACCAAATGTAGAGCCTTCACCAAGCGTTGATTGCAAGAACACTTCACCTTCATGATGTTTTTCTACAGCAATTTTAACCAAATGAAGTCCTAAACCTGTACCTTTGATTGTATGAGTATCATTTTCAACACGGAAAAATCTATCAAACACTTTGCTTTGGTATTCAGGTGCAATTCCAGGTCCTTGGTCTTCTATACTTACTTCAACAAAGTTTCCATGTCTTGCACGTTCTGCACGAACTTTTATTCTACCACTTTCTGGAGAATATTTTATTGCGTTTGAAATTAAATTCTTAATAACTCTTTTTATACTGTCATGATTTAATGGAACAGGTGGCAAATCAGGTTCTTCAATTATTGAAAAAGTGATTTGTTTTTCTTTTGCCAAAACTTCCATTTCTTTAATACTTTCTTCAACAATACCTACAACATCTTCGTATTGTTTTTGCAAGTGCATATTAACAGCATCCATTCTTGAAAAATCTAAAATATCATTTACAAGATTATTTAATCTAACAATTTCATCATTCATAGTTCCGATGAAATCTTTTTGTTCTGCATAATTAAAATCTTCACCAAAATTATACAAAGTATCAATATAACTTCTCAAAACAGTAACTGGTGTTCTTAATTCGTGAGAAACATTTGAAATGAATTGACTTCTCATCTTATCCATTTCTGTTTCTTTTGTAATATCAATCATTACTACAATATAACCGCAATATTCACTGTTTTTTGAAAACATTGGCGACATAATTGCTTTTACAACTTTTTTATTAATTTCAATACTAAAATCAAGTGGTTTAATTTCCATTATATCAAGTGGTGTATCTTTAAATTTTTCAATTTTTTCTTTAAAACAAAGTTCGCCATCACCATCACAATATAATTGAATTTTTGTATTCAACAATTCTTTTTCAGAAACATCTAAAATCTTTTGTGCTTGATTATTTACCAAAACAATATTGTCAAAATTATCACAAACAACAACACCATTTGCAATACTCATCAAAATAGCTTCTAATTTGTTTTTTTCTAATGCTGATTGAGCAACATTTTGTTCTTCATATAATCTCAATCTTGATGACATATCATTAAATGCTTCAAAAAGCTCTTTAACTTCTGATGAAACATCTTGACCTTGAATTTTAACACCAAATTCACCTGAAGAAATTTTCTTAACACCATGGTGCAAAATTCTCAATTCTCTTGTAATCAAATAAGTGTTTACCATAATAACAAAAGCAAAAACTGCCCAAGCAACAATAAACACAAACAATAAAGATGCTCTTGCTGTTGAAGAAATATGATTAATAATATTTCCTGAAAGTCCTACCATAACAGAACCGATAGATTCTGCTTTACCACCATTTTTAACTATCATAGGTGAACTTACAGAAATTTTTGAAGTTTGAAAACGTTTTGAATAATCAAACTTACTTGTATATATTACATCACCATTATTACTTGTAAATTCGATATATGCGATATCATCATTACTATCTAAAATTGTTTGAGAATGATCTTTTAATTTGTCATGTTTTTCAAATTCTGGAATATCTTTTATAACTTCTGTACTTTCAATCGCAAGAGTTTTTGAAATAATTCTACCAAAATTTTGATAACCTTCATTTAATTTTTTCTGAATGTTTAAAGTCGCCAAAAATGCAATCAAAACTATAAGGATAGTGCTCAACACCAACCCTAATAAAATCAATTTGTTTTGTGTAGTTAAATTTGCTTTAAACTTATTCATAGTGGAATTATAACATTAATTATATACTCTGACAAAAAAGTTAATAAAGTTTAATGAGAATAACTTTATCTTGAACAGATTGTTCTTGCAACATACACACCAGATGCTGATGCTTGGATTAAACCTCTTGTAACACCTGCACCATCACCGATTGTAAATAAATTTTTAACACCTTCTGTTTCAAGTTCGTTTGTCAATTTTACTCTTGAAGAATAAAATTTAACTTCTACACCGTATAAAAGAGTGTATCTTGAAGCAGTACCAGGAGCAATTTTATCAAGTGCGTAAAGCATTTCGATAATACTCAATAGCTGTCTATATGGTAAAACCAAACTTAAATCCCCTGGAGTTGCAGAAGTCAAAGTTGGAGAAATTGTACTTGAAGCAATTCTTTCTGGAGTAGAACGTCTGCCGTCAAGCAAATCGCCAAATCTTTGAACTAAAACTCCACCTGCTAACATATTTGCTAATCTTGCAACATGTTGCCCGTATGCTATTGGAGATTTGAAAGGTTCTGTAAATTTTTCAGAAACTAATAACGCAAAATTTGTATTATTAGTTTTCTTTTCTGCATAACTATGACCATTTACAGTCAAAATCCCATTATAATTTTCTGAAACTACTTCACCATAAGGGTTCATACAAAAAGTTCTAACTTCATCACCAAAAGTTGGAGAATGATAAACAAGTTTTGATTCATATAATTTTTTTGTAATCGGCTCAAACACAGGAGCAGGTAATTCAACTCTTACACCCACATCTACTGCATTATTCACAATTCCGATTTGATTTGCAGAAAATTCTGAAGTAAGCCAATCTGCACCTTCTCTACCTGGAGCAATTACAATATATTTTGCTTCGATTTTATCACCTTTTTTTGTTGTAAACCCTTTTACATTATCATTTTCAACGATTAATTTATCTGCTACAACACCATTTAATATTGTAATTTTTTTAGCAAGATAATCTTGCATATTTTTCAAAACATCTAAACTTCTTTCAGTTCCCAAATGTCTTACAGGAGAATGAATAAGTTTTAATTCTGCTAAAGTTGCTTGATGTTCGATATCTGCAAATGCTTCTCTATCAAGCCCGAAAACTTCATCTGTTGCGCCAAATTCAAGATAATATTTATCCGCATAATCGATTAATTCTTCAACTTGTTTACGTTCAAGGTAATCAACCAAATGACCACCTACATCTGGAGTAAGAGTCAATTTGCCGTCTGAAAATGCACCTGCACCGCCCCAACCACAAAGCAAGCCACAAGGTTTGCATCCAGGGCAAGTTTTTACACCTTCACGCAAAAAGCATTTTCTTTTTTCAATCTTTTTACCTTTTTCAACAAGAATAACGTTCCATTCAGGTTTAAGTTTTACTATTTCTAAAGCAGTAAAAATCCCTGCTGGCCCAGCCCCAATAATCGCAACATCATACATCGATACAAATCTCCTGTTCTACTCAACTGTTGAATTGTATCTTAAATATGAAAAAAAATCAAAAATTATTTTATTATTCGCCGAAATCTAGCAAACCTTGACCTTTTTCGTCATACTTCACACCTGAAACTTCTTTAATTGTTTGTCTTGCAGGTTTTGAAGCGCTTACAACGTCACCTTTATTTTTGAAACCAATTTCATCGATTATAATTTTTTTCTTTTCGCTATGAGCTTTTATAAAAAGTTCTTGCTCTTTTCCGTTTTCTTTAATTCTTTTCAAAGAATCATTTAACAAACATTTTTGAGTTGCCAAATATTCTGTTTTATCGCCACCTTTGTATGCAATATCATGAGATGCTCTTGTCAAAATTCTTGCATCTTGGCTTGTTACCATATAATGACTTGTTCTTTGTAGATTTTTTGTATCATAACTATCAGCTGTTTTCCAGAAATTTTTTACAAAATCTATACCTTGATTTTCAACTTTTTTCAAATATTTTACAGCTCTATCAATAAGCAAGTTGAATTGTTTATTTTGAGGCAAACTTTTATTATCCAAAATCACATCTGAAACATTTATAACTTTTCTAAAAGATGGATTTGCATTATTTTGTTTTTGAGTTGAATTACAATTATATGACATTATTGGATTAATTTGCATAATTTAAATTTCCTTTTCTAGTGCTTTGTATATATAAAATAATACCTGTAAAAAAAAATATTGCTAGTCTAAAACAAATTTTTACAAAAATTTTTATACAATAACGTCAAATTTTATTCCAGATTTTTTCAAATTATCTTCAAACAAATCTTTTGTACAAGAATTAATATTTATCAACAAGCCATTTTCAGTTTCTTTTGGAATATTGTTTTCATTTATTTTTCCATCCAAATTAATACCAAAACGTCCCGCCATATAGCCAATATTTAACATATCATTTGATGTTAAATATTGTCCATTTTCTTTTTTTGAATTTGTATCTATTAAATAATTACATCTTTCTACTTTCATTTTATCTCCCTAAATAATTTCATCTAATATTGTTGCGTTAAAAATTTTTTCATAAACAGAAAAACTTTCTTCTTCTGTCAAATTCCCTCTATGTTCAGCGTTTATAGGTAAATTTTTCTCTTGTATATTTAATTTTTTACAAATTGATTTTACAAACTCTAAATAAACATTCACTCTATCAGACTTCATGCCAGACTTTTCAAGTTCTTTCCCTAGAATATTTATTGCATCTTCATTTGTAAATTCACACGGCTTTTGCCAAATAATCGCTGGTGGAGAAAAATATCTCACCTTATTTACACATACCATAAAATCCACCTCTTTCAACTAATTCATTTATATTTACATGGGTTTGTTCACTTTCTTCATATTTTTGTTGCGCTCCTTTTGTTCGCAAATATTCCAATATCGCACCGCCTATTTCTTCTGTCGCATCAAAATATGGAGAATTTGGAGAAACTATTTGGTTATATAACATTTTATTTAAAGGTCCAAAAGCATCAGGAACAAGTGTTTTTCGATATATTCCAGCTAACATTACTTGAATATTTGGAGATTTTGTATCATTAAATTTTGAAATTGTCGGATACAAATTTTTTGCACCAAAAATATTTGCCTCTATCATTCTATCAACGACAAAAAGTCCTTCTACAATTTGTTGTTCTGTTGTTGCCGATTTTAAAAATTTTTCAATTTCTTTTACAGAATTTTCGCCTTCTGCAACAATTCTTTCTATACGCTTTTGATTTGACATCAAGCAATAATTTCTTTGAGAATTTGGCATTTGAACGCCTAAACCTAACGTACTTATACTATAACTTGCTATTGGAGAAATACTCATATTTATTCACCTTTCAAACCTTATGTATAAACGTATGGCGGGCCATTTTTAATTTCTACCAAAATATTTTCTGCTATTTGCATCAGTTCTTCGTTTGTTTTTCCTTTTGCTTTTTGATATTCAAAATTTTGAATAAGCAAATCTATCGCAGATTGTTTTTTTGATTTGAAATTTTCCACTTCTACATCGACCAATTTTTTCTTCAAACCATATTCTGTTTTAGCATTTTCTTTTATTACCGCAACTTGTTTCATCGCATCCATAGCCTGATTAAACAAATATCCTACACAACTTACTCCGGTAAAAGATAAAAAAAGATATTTTGTAAATTTATTTTCGGGATTTAATAACCAGTTATACAAATGTCCTCTATCTTCGTCTAAATAACAATAATATTGTATTTTCTTTGGAATACCGCCCAATGCAGTTGGAGCATCTGCAAATATTGTTTTCTTTGCTTTTTCCGTATTTTCAATAACTTTTTTAATTTCATCATCAGAAACATTTATTTTTTTCAAAGTATCTTTTATATATTCTGGTTTTGCAGAAATAGATTCAAATAATTCGCTCAATTTTTCAACACTTGGTTTTTCTTTGCTTGAAACCATTTTTTCTATCATATCAATAACTTTTTGTGTATAACCATTGGCAAATTCATTAGCCTCTTTTACTGTTTTTCTTATTGATGAAAAAGTAACTTTACCTGCAACAGCAAGTGCTACAAGAGAAAAAACAGCACCTATTTTATACATTGCAGATTTTGATTTATCTTTATTCTCATTTTTCTTTGATTCTTCTGAAGCTCCAAAACTTTGCTGATTTTTTGAAGGTTCTTCCATATTAAGAGATTTTTTAAAATAATTTGTAGTATTCACAAGCAAATTATTTATCACTTTCAATTTTCCAGAAAAAGAATTTGTTTCAACTTCTATCAACTTTTCTTGCAAATCACGTTCAATATCAGCACTTTGTTTTTTAACCCAAATTTCTTTCAACGCATCTACCGTATTTTTAGCAACAACAGTAAGTCCTGAAAAAACAAATACTGCAACACCTGCCATAATATTTTTAAAACTTGGATCACGTAACATTCTATATACTGCAAATTGAGGTTCTTGTTTTATATTCATATTTAATGCCAAATCAGGTAATTGCTCAAAAGTTTTTGCATTAAATATTGTTTTTGACGCTTTTTTCATCACCATTGACAAACCTAAAGCACCACCACTTGCAACACCGGCTGACAAAAACACAGGAAGCAATGCTTTTTTCATATCAAAAGATGTTTCTTTTTTATCAATCGGATTATCTATTGTTTTTTCGATACCATTTGAAATAAACAAAGTATCGCAAATTTTTTCAAAATTTGCATCATTATAATTTGTATCTTTCACATGATTATTTATCAAAACACCTTCTAATGTTTTATTCATTTGCTTCTTTTTATTTTTGTCATTATTAGAAGTTTTTGATTGCGGCATTTTGTTACTAATCAACTGAATGCTCATATATTTCTCCTTTTGACTTATGTCTTAATTTTGTCTTTTTTACTTTTTTTAATTCTCTTGATTCAAATACTCTCATTTCTTCACTATCATTTTCCTTTTCAGCTTCTGAAAAGAAAAATAAAAATATTTTCTTTGAAACTTTTTTATATTTTTCATACAAACTTTTTTGAATAAAATTTTTAACTTCACCAATTACCGCAGCGATTTTTGAAGTAACATCCAAAATTTGTGCTTTAATATCCTGAATAAAAACTTTTATGTTTTTTATGAATTGTGGAAATTTTGAAATCATATTATATATTGGAATTATTATTTTATTTATTGCTTTATCAAAATTTGCTTGCATTTTCAAAGGAAGCATTGATTTTATTTCGTGCAATACGTTTTTAACACCATTTATAGTATTTGCTAATTTTCTTGCAGCTGCTTCAGTCAAATTTGCCTGTTTTATCAACTGCAATTTTAATTCTGATTTTTTATTTTCTTTTGCTAACATTTCTTGCCATACAGCAAAACATTTTTCATAAGACCATTCGTTTGGATTTTTCTGCTTTGTGGTTTTTGAAGAAGAACCACCACCAGACATCCCACTACACACTGGGCAAGCCCCATGTGACAAACCATGTGGACATGTGTTTGTTTTTATTTGAGGTACAGCTATTTTTTCTACAGGCATTAAAAAATCCTTATGGTTTCTGTGATAACCTAAGGATACTTATAAAACTTCATATAATATCTATAACCGGAAATCCGCAGTTATAAAAGTTTTGTAAGTATTCCGACTGTAACGGCTGCGGTCCAGTTAGTGACTTTCACACTATTTCCTTATGAAATAATACTACTATCTACGAAATTTGTAGTAAAGAATTTGTTAAATAATTTTTACAAATTCATTTGAACTTGTTCTTCATCTGCTAATTGAGGTTGTTCATCTGCTGGATTATCTTTTACGCCTTTTTCAATTTCTAAAATTTTTGCTAGTGCTTTTGCATCGCCTTTTAATTTAAAATATTCATTAAATTTCTTTGTTGTTCTCAAATTGAAAGAACGTCCATTTTTATCTTTATTTTTTGAAATCAAACCTTTTTCAACAAGTTCAGTTACATGCTCATAAGCATTTGCACCTCTCAACTCTTTTAAATAAGATTGTCTGATAGGTTCTTTCAAAGCAATTACTGTAAGTGTTTTTAAAACAGGTGGTTTCAATTCAACAGGACAAAGTTTTTCAACTATATCCATGTGTTCTGTTTTTACTTGCAAGATATAACCGTCTTCATCGTCAATTTCTAAAGCACCTTCTCTAGCAGAATAATCCATTATTAATTCTAATAATGCTTCTTCTGTTTCTTCAACTTCACAGCCTAGAATTTCTGCTATTTCTTTCGCTTGTAAAGCTTTTCCTGTTGTAAATAAAACGGCTTCTATTTTTGATTTTAATTCTTGTAATTCCATTTAACACTTACCCAACTTGTTCTTCCAAAACTTCCTCTTGTTTTGGTTCTCTTTTTACTACATACAAATCTGAATAAAACTCTTCTTGTACCAATTCAATATCAGATTCAGCAGACAAGAACAATAATGAAATATATGCAGTTATTTTATCCATACCCAAAAGAGTTAAAGAATTTAAATCAACTTTTGCTTCATGTTCAAAAATTTGTTCCAAATTAGCTTTTAAAGTCAAAACACCTGATTTAATATATTCATCATGTGCAATATTTACAATATCATCAGCAGAAAGTTTTGAGTAATTTCTAACTCTTCTTTTTGCACGTTCGTGGGCATTTTTGATAGATTGCTTTTTATCAAGCATTTCATAGAATTCTAATTGACGAATCAAATCTTTCAAAGTAACAACACGATTTCTATTCATTCTTACGCTTGTTCTTCTTTGCAAAACTTCGTCAATAGAAATTACGTTATTTGTATTTATTTCATCATCAAAGTCATAATCAGCTTGAAACTCATCATCAAAAAATTCATCTTGCATATCATTTTGTTCAAATTCTGATATATCAACACCTTCCAAGATGTTTGATTTTAAACGAAGCAAAATAGCTGCAAATAATAGAGTTCTACCTGTCACTTTTAAATTTTGAGCTTTCATTTTAAACATGTGAGCAAGATATTTATCTGTAATATCAACAATATCAACACTCCAAGGATTAATTTTACCAGTTTTTGCCATTGAAACAAGAATTTCTACCGCATCCATTTCTTGTGAAACAGGATTTGTGCTTGCGAAATCTAAATTCATTTGCATCATTGATTCATAATTTATTGCTTCTGTCATCTTTTACTATCCTATATTCGTTTAAAAAATCCTACCCAATTACTACTATTTTAACACTTAATCGTGTAGTTTTACTCCTGTAACTTGTGTAATTCCTTTATCTTTTTGAGTAACACCAATTGTTCTGTTTGCTGACTCAATCATTGGTTTTCTGTGGCTTACAACCACAAATTGAGTATCTGTTGATTGAGATTTTACAAGGTCTGCAATTTTTTCAATATTTATCGCATCTAAATTTGCATCAATTTCATCTAATGCATAGAAAGGTGCAGGCATATATTTTTGAATTGCAAACACAAACGCTAGTGCTGTTAATGTTTTTTCTCCACCTGAAAGCCCTTCAAGTTTTGTTTTAACTTTATCTCTTGGTTGAGCTTCAATAGTAAGTCCTCCAGAAAGTGGGTCTTCTTCGTTATCCAAAATCAAAGTACCTTCACCTTCTGAAAGTCTATGGAAAATTTCTTTAAAATTAACATTTATGTTGTTATAAGTTTTCATAAATGCTTCTTTTTTAACTTGCTCATATCCTTGCATACGTTCAAGAATTTCAACTCGCTCTTTTGCTAGAGTTTCAATTTGGTCGTTCAATTCTTTTTGACGAGCAGAAACTTCATCGAATGCTTCAATAGCACGCATATTTACAGCGCCCAAATCATCCATTCTCTTTTGTAAACGAGCGATTTTTGCATTAATTTCATCAATTGACATTTCAACAGGCTCAAGTTTTTCTATTTCAACACCTGCTTGTTCTAAAGTTTCTTTTGCTGAATTTAATTGAGGTTCAAGTTCTCTTCTTCTTGCTTTGAAAGATTCAATTTGTTCTTCTATAAGTTCAATGTCTTTTATTTTCAAACCTTTTTGTGTTTCAAGTTCTATCAATTGACTGTTTATAGAATCTCTTTGAGCTAAAAGTTCACCTAATTTTTCGGTAATTTTAGAAATTTCTTCTTCCAACACAGTTAATTCAGCTTCTAATTTTTTTATATTTGCTACGTTTTCAACTTTCTTGATTTCTAAATCTTTAATATTTTTTTCTGCACTTTCGATTTCTTCTTTTTTAGTTTCAATTATTGTTTTACTAAAATCAATTTCACCGCCAAACAATGAAATATCATTATTTGCATTGTTCATATTTGTATTCAAACGTTTTATTTCAAATTCAACACCTTCAGTTTTTTCTTTCAACGCTTTCAAATCTTTATCATCAATCAAAGATTCAACTTCATTGATTTTTTCTTGAATTTCCATAATTTTTTCAGAAATTGAAATATGTTTTTCTTCTAATTTATCCAACTGCTTGTTAAATTCATTTATTTTTGGTTCGTTTTCTTTAATATAATTTTCATATTCTTCAATAGAACTTGCATTTCCACCTGCTTCTTTCTCTAAAGAAGTAAGTTCAATAGATGCTTTACTATATTCTGTTGAAGAATTTGTATAATTTGTTCTTACATCTTCTAATTTCTTTTCTAAATTTCTTATTTTTTCATTTAATGCATCATAAGTTTCTTTCATTTTAAGAACTTTTTTCTTAAATTCTTCAAGTTCTGCATCTTCGTTTTCGCTAAAACGAATACCCATTCTTTTTGCAGCACCACCTGAAATTGAACCTGATTTTTCAATAATTTCACCATCAAGTGTTACAACTCTATATTTACGTATAAATTTACAAGCACACTCATAATCTTCAACGACCAAAGTATCACCAACTGCATAATAAAAAGCATCTAAATATTGGTCATCAAAATCAATCAAATTAATTGCATAATCAATAACACCTTTTTCTTTTGGTAAAGAAAGTTTTGTAGGTGCTTTTGCAATTTTATTCAACGGAATAAATGTTGCTCTACCAGCATTTGAAGACTTAATCAATTCAATTGCAACTTTTGCAGTATGTTCATCATCAACTACAATATGAGCCATTCTACCACCGACAGCAACTTCCATAGCAGTTGAATATTCTTTATCTACAGTACCAAGTTTTGCAAGCGGAGCATGAACGCCTTTCAATTTCGCATCCATGATTGTTTCTACAGCTCTACCAAAGTTTGCATCTTCTGCTACTTTCTTTTGAGCTTCCATTGTTGAGATTTTTCTGAATGCAGCCTGCATATCATAACTTAAATCATCTCTCTCATTTTTAGTTTTGTCTAAATCATGTAATGCGTTTTGTTGAACAATTTTCAAATCGCTCATTTCACGTTTTAATTCTTCAACTTGTACTTGCAACAAGTCTTTTTTAGACGCAAATTTGTCTTTAAAATCGATTAATTTTTCGATTTTTTCTTTAGATTCCTCTATTCCTCTTTGAACATTTTTTAAATCGTTTTCTATAGGAAGTTGTTCTTTAATTACTGCAGCTTCTTGTTCTTGAAGAGTTGCTTTTTCTTTTCTCAATTCATTTAATTTTGAAAGATAATCATCAGCAACCTTTGTCAAGCCTGCTTGTTCTTCTAAGATTTTTTTAAGTTCTGTGTTTTTATCATCAATATCATTTTGGATTTTTTTAATTTCATCTTTTTTTAGATTAATTTTTAATTCTGTATCGACAATTTTTTGTTCTTGAACTTTAATCCCATTTTTAGAATTTTCAATAAGCTTTTTAGAATCTTGGATTTGTTTATCTGCATAATTTATTTCATTTTGATTTTCATTAATCAAAGATTTTTTCTTCAACGCTTGTTGTTCAATTTCTATCTTTTGAGCTTCACCTTTTTCTTTAACAAGTTCGGAAATTTCTTCATACTTTTTCTTTACATTTCCCAATTGTTCTTCCAAGTTTTTTTGAGCAGATTCTTCTTGTTTTTTCTTTTTTGTAAAATCAATAATATTGGTATGAGCTTTTTCTAAATTTCTTTTAATATCGAAAAATTTAACAGTATTAATCTGACTATCAAGAGAATTTTTTTCATCTCTTAATTTTTGATATTTTATCGCAACTTCTCTTTCTTCTTTTAATTGTTCAAGTCTAATATCAACTTCAGACTTAATCAAAGAAGCCTTTGAAACCCTATCATCTACAATTTGCAATTCGTTTGTTGCCTGATCTATACGTCTATCAAAATCTGCAACGCCTGCAATTTCATCAATTATGCCTCTTCGTTCTGTTCTTGTACAACTTACAATACTTGTAACATCTGATTGCATAATTACATTGTAACTATTTGGAGTAATGTTATATTCTTCTAAAACGGTATGAATATCAGATAAAGTAACAACTTTATCATTCAAATAATAAATACTATTATAACCTTGTGAAGTCTTTTTAATACGGCGCATAACACTTATTTCATTACCGTATTTTTTATCGGGAAGCCCTGCAAAAGTAACTTTAACAGTTGCTTCATTTCTTCTGGTATGAGTGGATATAAAGTCAGAAAGACGTTCTGCTCTAAGCGCTCTAGTTTTAGAAAGCCCTAGTGCGAACAAAACGCTATCAATGATGTTGCTTTTGCCTGAACCGTTAGGTCCTGTAATCGTGGTGAAACCTTCTAAAAAAGGTATAGTCACCTTGTTTGCAAAAGACTTGAAGTTATCAACTTCTAGCTCTTTTATGTACATTTTTTCCTTAGAATTCTAATCTCATACCCAAATCTTAGATATAATAATTAAACAATAAAAAGTGCTTTATGTCAAAACATAAAGCACTTTTGTTATAAAATATTACTTTACTTAAACAAGTTTTGGTTAAAGTCCCTTGAAGCACTCCACCATTGATTATTTGTCTTTTTATCTTTTGCAGATTCTTTTGCTCTTGTTTGAGAAGTTGATACAGAATAATCATAAGATTTGCTTGAGCTTGATGATGATTTAGTTTTTTTAGAACCATCTGTACCAAAAATTACATCAATTCCTTTTTGACATGAACCTGCAGCATTATCCGAATATTCTCTTGCCTCCTTAATTTCTTGTTCGGCTTTTTTTATTTCTGCATCAATTTTTTCTAATTGTTGTCCTGTCCATTCAATTTCTTGTTCAGTGATTTTCTTATCTTCTACCATTGAATCTTTTTGACATCTTAAATCCAAAACTTCTTTTTCTATTTTTGCTTTTTCAGCTTCGCAAGTTTGTGCTTTTTGAGAAAGCATAATATATCTTTCTTTTGCGGCTTCCAAAAGTTCTTTAGCTTCTTCAGTTTTTGAATAATTATAATTACTTTGAGCAGTTTCATAATCTGCTAAAGCATCTTGCACACTTGAATTCAAATCTTGGCATTGTTGTTTATACTCAGAAAAAATAGACTGAGAATTTTCCATATAACTTTCTACTATCGCCAAATTTTGAGCATTTTTAGTATTTAAACCTTTATAATAAGAATTTCTGTTCAAATACTGTGTTGCTTGTTGCTTCAACTTATTTAAATCAGTCATAAATCCCTTTCTAACGTTTAAACCACACAAGATTTATCGACATTTTTTAAAAAAAACTTTATATTTTTTTATATTCAAATTTACATTTGTTTATATTTCAAAATAAAAAAGCCTTGATTTTATTCAAGGCTTTTTGTTATTTAGATTTTTAATTTTTTACTTACAATCTAGCAGGTGCGCCTTTTCCAAGTTGCCATTTGAAGCCTAGAGATAGTGCTACACCATTTCTTCCGATGTTTCTAACCATTGCTTGAGCGTAACCTGTGCATCTGTCACCCCATTGTTTTTGAACACCTATACCATATTGCAAGTA
>JAZLGV010000089.1:0-9120 GCA_045616505.1 Candidatus Gastranaerophilaceae bacterium
CATATTTTTATTTTCCATGCTTATTAAGGTTATATAAAGGCACAATAATCATGTGATAAACTTAAATAGTAAGGTAAATTAATAGAGGAGATTATATATGATACCTATTTTAGATTCAAAAAGACAATATGCGCAAATCGGTGATAAAATCGAAAAAGCTGTAATTGACGTATTACGTTCAGGTTCTTATATTTTAGGTGAAAACAACAAAGAATTTGCAAACGAAATTGCAAGCTATCTTGATGTAAAACATGCTGTAACTTTAAACTCTGGTACAGATGCTTTACATTTAGCATTAAGAGCATTAGATATAGGTGAAGGTGATGAAGTTATTTCAACTGCATTTACTTTTGTTGCTACTTCAGAAGCAATTGGTATTGTAGGTGCAAAACCAATTTTTGTTGATATTAATGCTGATACATTCAACTTAGATGCTGAAAAAATCGAAAATGCAATTACACCAAAAACTAAAGCAATTATTCCTGTTCATTTATATGGTCAACCTTGTGATATGGACATTATTATGGATATTGCAAAACGTCATAACTTATATGTAATTGAAGATGCATGCCAAGCTATTGGTGCTGAATATAAAGGTAAAAAAGTTGGTACAATCGGTGATATAGGTTGCTTTAGCTTCTACCCAACTAAAAACTTAGGTACAATGGGTGATGGCGGTTTATTGACTACAAATTCAACTGCTATCAATGATAGAGTTATTGCTTTAAGAAACCATGGTGGTGCTATCAGATATCATCATGATGAAATCGGTGTGAACAGTCGTCTTGATGAAGTTCAAGCAGCTATTTTAAGAGTAAAACTTCCTTATATTAATGAATGGAACAAAAAACGTAGAGAAAACGCAGCAAGATATAATGAATTATTTAAAGATTGTGCTGATATTCAAACTCCAGTTGAATTAGATAATACATATTGTGTTTATCACCAATATACAGTTAAAATTCCTAACCGTGATGAAGTTCACAAACTTCTTTTGGAAAATGGTATTGGTGCAATGCTATATTATCCAATTCCTCTACACTTACAAAAAGTTCATAATTATTTAGGTTTGACTGAAGGAACTATACCAATTACTGAAGAAAATACAAAACTTGTTATTTCTCTTCCAATGTTCCCTGAAATCACTCCGGAAGAACAAAAACAAGTTGCTGATACTTTGATTGCTTGTATTGAAAAAACAAAATCAAAAGTTTCTGCATAGTTTAAATTCATAATTTAAAAAGAGAGAATCAATTTGGTTCTCTCTTTTTTGTATATAAATATGAAATTTTGTATAAGAATTATTATGTTTAATGTATAATTGTTATACATAAGGAGAAATAGGGATGAAAGATATTTTAACTAAAACAGCTGCTGAACAAAGAAAAGCTCTTTTGAATAAAGAAATTTCTTCTGTTGAGCTTGTAAATGCTTATTTTGAAAGAATTGACGAAGTAGAAAATAAAGTAGAAAGTTTTAACTGTTTAACTAAAGATAGTGCATTAGAAACTGCCAAAAAAGTTGATGAAAAAATCGCAAAAGGTGAAGAATTACCTTTGTTAGCAGGTATTCCTCTTGCTTTAAAAGATAATATGAATTTTGTTGGTTATCCAACAACAGCTTCAAGTAAAATTTTAGAAAATTTTGTTTCACCATATAATGCAACAGTTACGGAAAAATTAATGAATAACCTTGTTCCTATCGTTGGAAAAGCAAATTTAGATGAATTTGCAATGGGTAGTTCAACTGAAAACTCTGCGTTTAAGAAAACAAAAAACCCATGGGATTTAAACAAAGTTCCAGGTGGTTCTTCAGGTGGTTCTGCTGCAGCAGTTGCAGCATGTGAAGCTACTCTTGCATTAGGTTCAGATACAGGCGGAAGTATTCGTCTTCCAGGTAGTTTCTGTGGTATTGTTGGTATGAAGCCAACTTATGGTAGAGTTTCAAGATATGGTTTGATTGCGTTTGCATCATCATTAGACCAAATCGGACCTTTCTCAAGATGTGTTGAAGACTCTGCAATGTTATTAGAAGTTATTTCCGGTCTTGATCCAAAAGATTCTACATCTTTAGATGTTCCTGTTGAACAATATTCAAAAAATCTTGATAAAGACATAAAAGGAATGAAAATAGGTGTTATAAAAGATTTAATCGGCGAAGGTGTTACTGACGATGTTAGAAAAGCATTTGAAGCTGCTATTGATACTTATAAATCTTTAGGTGCAGAAATTGTTGAAATTTCACTTCCATTAATTAAACATTCAATTGGTGTTTATTACATTATCGCAACAGCAGAAGCAAGTTCAAATCTAGCTCGTTTTGATGGTGTTAGATATGGTTATAGACATCCAAATGCTCAAAACTTGATGGAATTATATACAAAATCACGTGCAGAAGGTTTTGGACCAGAAGTTAAACGTAGAATAATGCTTGGAACTTATGCTTTGAGTTCAGGATATTATGATGCATATTACAAAAAAGCTCAACAATTAAGAGCGTTGATTGCAGAAGATTTCAAAAAAGCATTTGAAAAAGTTGATTTGTTAATCTCTCCAACTTGTCCAAATACAGCATTTGAATTTGGTGCAAAAACAGAAGACCCTCTTGCTATGTATTTAACTGATATTGCAACAATTTGTGCAAACTTAGCAGGTATCCCAGGTATTTCAGTTCCAGCAGGATTTGATTCAACTGGTATGCCTATAGGTTTACAAATTCTTGCTCCTGCATTACAAGAATCTCGTTTGTTTAATGCTTCATATAAATTTGAACAAGCAAATGATTATTATAAACAAATTGCTAAAATTTAATGTTTTAAACTATTTGAAATATAAAATAAAAAGGCTAGATTTCATTTCTAGCCTTTTTATTTATTTGAATTTAGTAATTAATTATTCGTTTATTTATTCACCTTCAAAATGAACCATTGAAACAATTTTAGCATCTTTAGGTAATTTGTTTTTACCTTTTAGGTCATCTAATTCAATTACAAAAGCCAAACCTACAACTTCAGCACCTGTTTTTTTGATTAAATTTGCTGCAGCTGCTGCAGTACCACCAGTCGCTAGTAAATCATCAACTATAAGCACTCTGTCGCCTTTTTTAAGAGCATCTGAATGGATTTCTAATGTATCTGTTCCATATTCTAGTTCATAGCTTTCAGAAATAGTTTCACCAGGTAATTTGTTTGGTTTTCTTACAGGAACAAAACCAGCGTTTAAGAAATATGCAACAGGCATACCAAAAATAAAACCTCTAGATTCAAGACCTGCTACATAGTCGATTTTTTCGTTTTTAAATTCTTCTGTAATGAAATCAACCATTTTTTTTAGAACATCTTTGTCTAATAATGCAGTTGTAATATCTCTGAACATAATTCCTTCTTTTGGAAAATTAGGAATAGTTCTTATACTTTCTTTTACATCATTAATAACTGTTTGTGTCATTTTCTTCTCCCTTATTCTATAGTGATTTGTTGTAATTCTTTATTATAAATATTTTCTTCTTCTTCTTGAACAAGTCCGTGTGTTGTTTTACCCCAGTTTAAATCTTTTGGTTTCAATAATATTTTGGCACATATAAATAATACCATTGGGAACCAAATAACCAAAAGATATGTAGAAGTTTCTATTGCTTGTTTTAAAGCTTCTGGTCGTGATAATCTGTCTAGTTTTCTTAAACTATATCGAGAAGCGAACATAAAACTTGTACCAATTGCAAAACCAACAATTAATGTTGGAGAAATTGTATTTAATGGTAAATCTCTCGCAAAAGCACGGCAAGTGTTAATGATAACTTCTAAAACCCACCATGCTGGCATAAGAAATTCAGAAATATAAGCACACATATCAAGACTAGCTCTTAAAGACATATCTTTTGAGAAAAGCACATCTCCTGCGTATTCTAAATATCTTCTAATACTTCCTTCAAGCCATCTTCTGCGTTGTCTGTATAATGGTGTTAAATAAATAATTGCTTCTTCATATACTATTGCTTCAGGGCAAAAACGTACGTCCCAGCCTTTTATATGAAGCCTTGTTGACATATCTAAATCATCAACAATAGTATAATTATTCCATCCGCCAATATCTTCTAGTGCTTTTCTTTTGATTAATTCGCCGTTACCTCTTAATTCAACAGCACCTTTTACAGCATCTCTGCCGATTTGGAAGTGTGTATCAAGTGTCATTTCATTGTTTTGACAACGAGTTAAAAGGTTATAATCTTTATTTGAATTAACTTTTCTTGCTTGAACTGCACCAACATCTTCTGGTTCAAGTTGAGGAACAAGTTTTGATAAAAAATCTTTGTCCATGCTTGCATCTGCATCAAATACTAAAATCGCTTCACCATTAGCTAATTTTAATGCATCATTTAAAACTGCTGATTTACCTGGAAAAGCATTTTTAGGTCTAATTAATGCTTTTACCTTTTCGTTTTGTTTTTCAAGCTCTAAAATAACTTCTGAAGTTTTATCATCACTTCTATCATCAATAACAATTACTTCAAATTTTTCATAATCAAGTTGTAAAACTTTAAGAACAGTATCTTTTATTACAAATTGCTCGTTATGAGCAGGAATCATAATTGATACAAAAGGTTTGTAATCTTTGTTTAAAACAACTGGGTTTTTAATTAGTTTTCTACGTCTATGATGAGTTGCAAGTTGCAAGTATAACGTATAAATTACCATTAAAATGCAAAGGAAAACCAATCCCCATAGTGTATTAAAATAATTTTGGAATATATACAAAAATCCAGCAAAACCAAGAATTATTACAAGTAAAAATAATCGTTCTTTCATTTAGTATCTATGTAACCTCATTGAATAATCTGTTAAAATTTCAGCTACTCTCTTCTTCGCATTCATATCCTTAGACATTGTAGCAAAAACTTGTGCATTTTGCTTAAATTTGTCCTCTTTCATTACTTTTTGTATACAATCTTTCATATTTTCTTTTGAAAGTTTATCTTGAGTTAAGACAACAGATACTTCAAGCTCACCCATTCTTGAGGCATTATTTTCTTGTTCTATTTGGTTTAAATCAGGAACAATAATTGATGGCTTTCCAAAAGAAAGAATTTCCATCGCTGTTGAATGACCTGCTTGAGCAATAACATAATCTGCTGTTTTTAAATATGAATAAATATCAGGAAGCATACCTTTTAGTTCGACATTTTCTGGTTTGTTTTCTGTTTCAAAGAACGTGAAAATTAAAAAATTAACATCCGGAAGTTCTCTCGCAGCTTCAATTATGCAATCAAATAATGGTTTTCTATAAGCATGTCCGCCTAGTGAAACCACAAAATAAGGCTTATCATTTGGCTTTTCAGCAGGGATAATTTCATCTGCATTAAAAGCAACCAATGGACCTACAAATCTTGTACGTTTCATAATTTTTCTATTATGACTTAAATTAGGTAGGCAAATTGTGTATGGTGGAGCAAAATCTGGAATTAAAATTTCTTCAGTTGAAGAAAAATACATGCCCATCCAAGAATCAAATGAAACACCTAAAATTTTTACAAGAAAGTTATCTTGCTGGAAAAATGGATAAAACGCACTTTGATTTGTAATTGTAATACAAGGCAATTTTAATTTATCTGCAGCTAAAACAGGTATCATACGACCATCTGCAACAACGCAAGATGCGCCTGATTTTTTGATAATTTCAACTTCTTCATCAATCATTTTGTTAAAATTAATTACCCAGCTTTGATTTTGCAAAATTGTTTTTGTAACGTCAAAAGCACCGTCTTGTCCGACAAATTTAAGCTCTTGAGAGATTTCATGACAAGGATAACCTTTTTCACGTAATCTTTTTAAAGCATAATCGTAAGTTCCGATTAAATAGTTGCTTTTTTCCAATTCAGAAGCTATCGCCATAACTCTAGACGAGTGTCCAAAACCTTCGGAACTAATTGAAAAATATATTTTATTTTTTAATTTTTCCCTTTTTTTAAATAATTTACTAAATTTAGCTAATTTATACTTTATATCCATTAAAAAACCCTTTTAATATACATATTATAGCTTAAAAATACATTTTTTAAAGTATTTAAATATTAAAATTCGTTAAGAAACTTGCGTTTTTAAAAACTTTAAATATAATAGACATTGTACACACATAAGAAAGGGGTTTATAATTATGAACAAAGAAGAATTAGTACAAGAAATCGCTAAAAAAGCAAAAGTTACTCAAAAAGATGCTTCAGAAGTATTGGGTGCTTTAGTTGATACAATTCAAAAAACAGTTGCTAAAGGTAAAAAAGTTACTTTAGTTGGTTTTGGTACTTTCGAACCACGTAAAAGAGCTGCTAGAAATGGTAGAAACCCTCAAACTGGTAAAGAAATCAAAATCGCTGCTAAAACTGTTCCAGCATTCTCAGCTGGCAAAAAATTCAAAACTATCGTTAACGGTAAATAGTTTTAGATTGGATTTGAAAAAGGCTTGCAGAAATGCAAGTCTTTTTTTTTATGTCTTTTTTTTTTATGTCTTTTTTATTTATTCTTGTGGCTTTTAAAAGAGAAAATTATTTATAAACATACATATCTTGAGTTAGTTTTACTTGGAATACTGTGCCTTTTGGTATTCTTATGCTATCACCTTTTTTAAACAAAGAAATCGCTGGAGAAACAACGATGTTTCCTGCAACGCCTAAAACTCCTAATGTTGCAGGGAATGGTGATAACAAGATATTTAATCCACCTTTTTTAATACATTTTCTTGATGCTCTAAACATTTTTTTGCAAAATCTTGTTGATGGCTTAATTGATTTACCTGTGTTAGCCATAAATTTTCTATTGCCTTTTATGTCGTTTCTAAAAACTTTTCTTTTGTTAGTTTTAATAACATCAGCACTAATAGGCATTATTTGGTTATTAACTAAAACTCCTGTTATTTTTATTGATAAAAGCCCGCCATTACCTGATATTTGAGGTCTATGTGAATCAATAATTTCACCAATAAATAATGAGCCTTTAGGTATTGTAAAGCATGAAGTTGTAACAGGATAAGTTGAAACAAAAGTTAGCCTTGAACCTTTTGGTGTTCTATCAGAAATATCATATTTAGAAACCATTTTAATTTTTGTGCCTTTTTTTAATTTGGCATAACTTTGTTCAGGATTAGTTGTTTGATAGCTATTATAATCTGCTTTTATATTGATTGGTGCAGATTTAGTTATATCTTCATTAATCTTTTCTGGTACATTTTTTTGAGATGTTGTAACAGTCGTTTTGGCAGGTGTTTTTTGAACTGTTGAAGCTTTTGGTTGTGGGCTAACAGTTTTTGTTTGGTTAGAAGTAGCTTGTTGAATTTCCTTTTCTATATCAGGTAGTGGAGGCAAATTCATATCCTCTACAAGCTTATTTGGGTTGTAATTTCTTCTTATATCATCATCAATAGACATGTCAAATTCTGCTGCTAAAATTGGATTTGCAACAATAGATAATGATATTAATGCCGAAATTAATACTTTGCTATTCATACCCTAATTATAACTTTTGAAAATTATAATTTCATGGCACAATTAGAGGAATTTTATTTTGCAAGCATTTTATTTATAGCTTTTGCAGCACGTTTTCCTGCTCCCATAGCATTAATTGCATTAGATTCCCCAGTTGGAGCAACGTCCCCGCCTGCAAAAATTGCTGGATATGAAGTTGCATTAGTTTCTGCATCAACTACAAAATATCCTTTTTTATCTGTATTAATTTCAATATTATCTGAAATTGTTGATTTTTGAATAATTGGGTTTGGACCAGTACCAAGTGCGATAATAACTGTATCAATTGGCATATTTGCAATTTTGCCTGTATCGATTGGTTTTCTTCTGCCGCTTTCATCAGGTTCACCAAGTTCCATAACACTTAAATTCATAGATTTTACCCAGCCATCTTCGCCTAAAATTTCAGCAGGTGAATGAAGTAGTTTGAAAATTACACCTTCTTCTTTAGCATGACGAATTTCTGCAACACGAGCAGGAAGTTCTTTTTCTGTTCTTCTATAAACGATATAAACTTCTTTTGCTCCGACTCTAACAGCAGTTCTTGCAGCATCCATAGCAACATTACCACCGCCGATAACTGCAACTCTTTCACCAATTTTAAGTGGTGTTGGAGTGTCGTCGCTATTTGCATTCATAAGGTTTACTCTTGTTAAAAATTCATTTGCAGAATATACACCGTTCAAGTTTTCACCTTTAACACCTAACATTTTAGGTAATCCTGCTCCTGAACAAATAAATATAGCATCAAATCCATCTTCTTTTAATTGTTTTAAAGTGATAGATTTTCCAACGATTACGTTTTTGTGGAATACAACACCCATTGATTTTAGGGTGTCAATTTCTCTATCTAAAAATTTTCTAGGAAGTCTGAAAGGTGGAATACCATATCTCAAAACACCACCAAGTTTGTGTAATGCTTCAAATACAACAACTTCATGACCAGCTTTTCTAATATCTGCGGCTGCTGTAATACCTGCACAACCAGAACCGATGATTGCGACTTTTTTGCCTGTAGGTTTGATTTCTGCTTGATTAGCTGACGAATTATCACCAACATATCTTTCTAAAGCACCGATAGCAACAGATTCGCCTTTGATACCTAAGACACATTTGCCTTCGCATTGTCTTTCTTGAGGGCAAACTCTACCACAAACTGATGGCAATAAACTTGTTTCTCTGATAATATCTCCAGCTGCTTGAATATCGCCTTCTTTAATTTTTGCGATAAATGCTGGAATATTTATATTAACAGGACAACCCTTAACACATTGAGGATTTTTACAATTCAAACATCTTGAAGCCTCAAGTTTTATTTCTTCTGCTGTTAAGTTATCTTCTACAGCGTCAAAGTTACTTCTTCTTTTTATTGCATCTTGTTCGTGTAATTTTTGTCTTTCAATCATTTGTACCGTCTCCCTATATAAAAATTATTTTACAAAAAATTAAATTTAATAGCAAATTTTTAATAAAGAAAAACCTCTTGAATATTCAAGAGGCTAAAATTTTGGTAAGGAAGGGAATATAGTAGGGTTTGGGTATAAAAACTTTTTTGTTGATTAACCGAATGTTTTGAATGTAGATTCAACGTTTTTATCAAGAACTTTTTTA
>JAZLGV010000090.1:0-8098 GCA_045616505.1 Candidatus Gastranaerophilaceae bacterium
AGAAGCTGTTGAAAAAGCTAAAACTCTATAGGATAAAGGATAAAAATGTCAAATAAATTACATTTAAAAATCACAACTCATGAAAAAACTGTTTTTGATTCAGATGTTGATGAAATATACTCAAAAGGTTCAAACGGTGAATTTGGTGTTTTGCCAAACCACATACCTTTCATGACTCCATTAGAAATTGGGGTAACAAAGGTTGTAAAAGACGGCAAACCTACTGTTTTTACAGTTATGGGCGGTATATTTCAACTAAAAGATAATGATGCAATTATTTTAACTCAAACAGCTGAACCTGCAGAAGAAATTGACGTTGAAAGAGCAAAAGAAGCTAAAAAACGTGCATTAGAAAGACTAGAAAAAAAAGATAGTGAACTAGATGCAACAAGAGCAGAACTTTCAATGGCAAGAGCAATGGCAAGATTAAAAGCAGCTAACAAGTAGTTGTTATTTCAAATAATTAGAAAAGAGATGTTATTTTTAACATCTCTTTTTTTATAACTTTTTACCAATTTTATTTTTTAATTAAAATCTTTCAAAAGACCCTACAAGTCTTATATAAGGAGTTATTTTTTCTACTTCCTTATACAATTTTGAAATAGTTTCATCCAAAATATTACCTTTAAAATTTACAAACAAGGTATAATCATCTTGTTCTATTCTTCCTGGACGTGAATCTATCGCGATAATATTTATTGAATACTTTTGAAAAACCTGCAATACTTCAAGCAAAGCACCTGTTTTGTGATGAAGAGAAAAAGCTATTGTAGTAAAATCATTTTCAGATTTTGGCATATCAATATTTCCCACAAGAGCAAATCTTGTTTTGTTATCAACATCATCATTAATATTATCTTTTAAAATATTCAAATTATAATCTTGCGCTGTTTTTTCTGTTCCAATCGCGGCGTAAGTTAAATTTAAATTTTGAAGTTTTTTTGCTGCTTCATCAGTATTTGCAACTTCTATAAGTTCTAAATGATAAGGAAATTGAGCTTTCAAAAAAGCTTGGCATTGAGAAATTGCTTTTGGATGAGCAATAACACCTGAAATACTATAAATTTCTGTTGTTCTTGAAATCAAACAGTGTTTAACAGGAATTATATTTTCTGACAAAAATCTAATATTATCATTGGTTTTAATAATATTATCTAAAGTTTCTCTAACAGTTCCTTCAACTGAATTTTCAACAGGAACAACTCCCAAAGTATTTGGGTTTTCATTAACAAAATCCAAAACTTCTTTTATTGTACGCATAGGGTTTTGTGACATATAACCCAAATCATATTTTTTGCAAAAAATATCTTTTGCCATTTCTGTATAAGAACCCCCTGGTCCTAAATATGCGATATGTCTAACTTGTTCGAAAATTGACATTTGAAAAAACTCCATGCTTTTTGTAATATAAACTATGTTATTCTTACATTTTACAAAAAGGTTAAGTACATGGCAAACATTAAATTTGGAACAGACGGATGGAGAGCAATAGTTGGAAAAGATTTTAACGAAAAAAACGTTGAAACAGTTACAAAAGCTATTGCAAAATATATTATTGAAAATTTCAAAGAAAAAAAGATTTTGATTGGTTATGACCCAAGAAATAAAGCAGACGATTTCGCAAACCAATCAGCAAATATTTTAAAAGATTTAGGTTTTGAAGTTCTTTTATCTGAAAAAATTGTTCCAACTCCAGTATTAGCTTATGGAGCAAAAAACCTTAATACATGTGCAATAATGTTTACCGCATCGCACAATCCACCTGAATATTTAGGAATGAAATTCATTCCAAATTACGCAGGTCCTGCAACAAAAGAAATTACAGATGCACTTACAAATAACTTAAATGCAAATGTAGAAAAAACATCTACCGGAAAAATCATTTTATACGATTTTTTGCCTGAATATCAAAAACACATTGAAAAATTAATTGATTTTGAAAAAATCAAAACATTAAATTCAAAAATTTTATACAATGGTTTATATTCAGCATCTATCGGTTATTTTGACAAAATTTTACAAGATAACGGAATAGAAATTGAAACAATGAACATGTTCCGTGATGTAAATTTTGCAGGTGGCATGCCTGACCCTAAACCTGAATATTTAAAAGATTTGATTGAAAAAATCAAACAAAGCAAAGAAACAACTATCGGTGTTTCAAATGACGGCGATGGTGATAGATTTGGAATTATAAACGAAAATGGTGAATTTGTTACTGCAAACGAAATAATTTCTATTTTGCTTTTATATCTAAAAGAAAATAAAAAACTAGAAGGTTCATTAGTAAAAACGGTTGCAGGAAGTTTACTGTTAAACAAAATTGCAGAAAAAACAAACACAGAAGTTATAGAAACAGCCGTTGGTTTCAAACATGTTGGAGAAGCAATGAGAAAATTTAATCCTATCATTGGTGGTGAAGAATCAGGAGGATTAAGTATTCAAAACCATATTCCTGAAAAAGACGGAATTATTGCTGATTTACTAGTTCTTGAAGCTATGGCAGTAAAAGAAAAATCTTTAGTTGAATTGCAAAAAGAAGTTGAAACACTAGCAAATGCAAAATATTTAAATGAAAGAATTGACTTAAAACTTGAAAGCCAAGAACAAGTAAAAACAGCATTAGAAAAAATGAATTCTTTTGAAAAAATTGCAGAATTTAAAGTTATCAAAAAAGATGCAAAAGACGGAATAAAGATTTATCTCGAAGACGAACAAAGCTGGATATTAGTAAGAGCATCAGGAACAGAACCTTTGCTTCGTATCTATTTTGAAACTGACAAAGAAGAAAAAATGACTCTTTTACAAAAAGATGTATTAAACTTGATAAAATAAAATATTTTGTTTAAAATCACTAAAAGAGGAGAAACAATGCAAGTAAACAAAATTAATTCAACACAAAATTTCGGAATGAATCTATTTGCCGATGAATCTTTTTGGGCAGATGTAAACTATCAACTATGGTCTAAAGGGGAAAAAAATGTTCCTAAAAAATTATTAAAACAATTAGAAAAGATAGAAAATTATCCACTTAAAGATACTTATGAAATACAAAAAGTTTCAAATACAATTCAAAAACCAGTTGAAAATAATATTTTTCAAAAATTTCAAACTCTTTTAGAAGATGGTTATATGTTAATTGATAAAACAAAAAACAAAGTAGTTTTAAAACAAACAAAAACTAATCCAATAAAAAAATATTATATTCCAGAAATTGAACAAGCTGATTTTATAGAAACAATTTCAAAAAATCTAAAAAAACTGATGAAAATGGAAAAAATAAAATAAATAAAAAAGGTGCAAAAGAAAAATTTGCACCTTTTGTTTATACAATTTAAATTTTAACAATTAATCTTTTACGTCTTCTTCTTTAATTTTTTCAACAACCATTTTTGCCATTTCTTTTGCAATAACGTGTTGAGTTTCTGGAGGACAACCTTGAAGCATAGTCATCGCTGTTTTTAAAGTTGAATCAATATCATACCAACGATTATTTTTACTATTTTCTTCTACACCTGCTTCAACTGCTGAAATAATATCTTCAACTGCTTCATATTCTGAACTTTCAATATTATGTTCAATAATAATTTTAATCAAATTCAACGCAATACTAATTTGAGATTGGTCGTCTGATTGTTCTAATGTTTTCATTGCAGAAGATAATACAGGGTCTTTATCATACCATCTTCTATAACTTGGTGTATATTCGTCTTTCATATCTATGTCCCTTTCTATAACTAATAAAACTAACCTCTTTTAAATATAACTCCTCTGTTACCTTGTGGGTATTGCCAATTTATCGATTTTTGTTCACATGCAATTTTACATGCTCCACACTCTAAACAGTTTTCATATCTTACAAGTATTTCCTGTTTTTCTTCACTCCATTCATAAACATTTGCCGGACAAATCGATGTACAAATCTTTGATACGCAATTTTTGCACTTTTCATTATCCAAAACTAAATGAGATTCTTCACTAGGAAAACTCTTTACTTTAAATAGTTTATCATCAATATTAAATTTTTGTTCATTATTTTCCATGAATTACCCCAAAAAGAATTTTCATAAAGCCAATTCCATCTTTTATCAACTCAGAAAGACTTCTGCTTGTTACAAATTTTCTTATAAAAGTTCTATATTTTCTTGTTTTTGGAACACCATCAACAGTTGTAAACATTTCAAAAAAGTCTGTAATTTTTTGCAAATAATAACCGAAATAAGATGCGTTTCTATCATGTGCAATATCCATAACGTTTTTGTATGTTCTCAAATCCTTTATGACAAAAGATTTTTCTAATTTTTTCTGATAAAGTGAAAGAGCATTTTTTGAAAAATCTTCTTTTTCAATTGCTTGTATTGCAGTTTCTGCCGCATATTTTCCACTCATCATAGCAAGATTTGTTCCTTCAAAATGAACGTTATTAACAAGCATTGCTGCATCGCCAACAATCATCACACCATCTGCATATAATGTCGGAATTTTTTTATATCCGCCTTCTGGAATTAAATGAGCAGAATATTCTTGTATTTCTGCATCTTTCAATAAATTTTTAAATGCAGGATGGGATTTCATTTTATCTAACACTTCATAAGGTTTTAATTTTCTTTTTATAAGCTCATCTAAACCTATTCCTAAACCGATAGAAATAGAATCTTTATTTGTATATAAAAAGCCCATTCCAAGCATGCCAGTCATAGGATCGCCAATAAGCTCATAAGCACAACCTTCACCGTCTGACAAATTAAACCTTTCTTCAATCTTTTCTTTTGGAAGTTTTAATACTTCTTTTACTGCAAGTGCAACATCATTTGGTTTTATTTCTTTTCTTAACCCAATTTGTTTAGCAAGTAAAGAATTTACGCCATCTGCCAAAATTACAATGTCTGCATAATAATTTTCTAATTCTGTTCTAACGCCAATAACTTTTTCTTCTTGAACAATTAATTCTCTAACAACTGTTTCTGTTGCAAATATAACACCCGCTTTTTTAGCTTCTTCAGCCATCCAACGGTCAAATTTTCCTCTCATCACAGAATATGCGTTATTATCTTTTTCAGAAAAATAACCGACTGAAACTTCTTTATCTTGGGTTCTTATCAAATATTTGTGTTGAACAATTTTTCTTTCTAATGGTGCTTTTTCTTCAAAATCAGGGAAAATTTCTGCTGTCGGTTTAGTATAAATTGCACCACCGAAAACATTTTTCGCACCAGAAAAATTTCCTCTTTCAATTAAAACAACTTTTTTACCTGCACGAGCAAGAGTAATCGCCGCAGAAATACCTGCTGGGCCACCACCTACTACTATTACTTGTGCAGAATTTTTCATACATAGAACCTAAATAGTTTACTTTTAGTATTATACAATGAATTTTTAGGTTTGTAAAATATTTTTATTTGATATAAACTTATTAAAAATTAAAGTTTTTAGAGGGTTTTAATATGCTAATTATAATGAAACGTGGTGCATCTGAAAAAAATATTGAAGATGTAAAAAGTTTTATAGAAAGAAAAGGCTTTAATGCTCATATTTCAAAGGGTGAAATCCAAACAGTCATTGGCGCTGTTGGTGAAAAAGTTATCGACCCAAGAGATATAGAACTTCTTGAAGGCGTAAGCGAAGTTATAAAAATCACAACAAATTACAAACTTGCAAGCCGTATTTTTCAAGAAAAAGACACTATTATAGAAGTTAATGGTGTTAAATTCGGCGGTGGAAATGTTGGAACAATCGCAGGTCCTTGTTCTGTTGAAAGTTTTGAACAAATGGATGAAACAGCAAAACAATTAAGCAAAACTGGTGTAAAAATTCTTAGAGGCGGAGCTTTCAAACCTAGAACATCACCTTATTCTTTTCAAGGACTTGGTGAAGACGGATTAAAAATTTTAAGAAAAGTCGCTGACAAATATAAAATGGCTGTTGTTTCAGAAATAATGGAAATTTCACAAATTCCATTATTTGAAAAATATGTTGATATTTTCCAAGTTGGAGCAAGAAACATGCAAAACTTCAACTTGCTTAAAGAACTTGGTTTTATAAGAAAACCTGTATTAATTAAAAGAGGACTTGCTGCAACATTTGAAGAATTACTTATGGCAGCAGAATATATTTTGTCAGGTGGAAACTCTCAAGTTATGCTTTGCGAAAGAGGAATTAGAACTTTTGAAAAAGTTACAAGAAACACTCTTGATTTAAGCGCAATTCCTGTAATCCAAAAAGTAAGTCATCTTCCAATTCTTGTTGATCCAAGTCATGGAACAGGTTTGAGAGATAAAGTTGCTCCAATGTCTAGAGCTGCACTTGCAGCGGGTTGCGACGGATTGATAATTGAAGTTCACAACAAACCTGAATGTGCGCTTTGCGATGGTGCTCAATCTCTTTATCCACAACAATTTAGTCAGTTATATAAAGAATTGAAAAAAATTGCACCAATTATTAACAAAAAAATTATTTAGGGGTTTTTAAAGACTTAAAAAGGTATAAAATTTATGAAAATCAACAAAATTACGCAAAATATTGATAATAGCTACATTCAAAAACAAAAAAAATTGTTAGAAAAAAAAGCTGAAGAATTAAAAGCAGAAAAAGCTAAAGAACGTGCAAAAGAGCTTTTTGATAATAGCGTAAAATCTTTTCAAGAATACCTTGAAAAAACAAAAAACGGACAACATTTAATCGATTTACTTGTATAATTTATCAACATAACCTATTACAAAGTTTTATTTTGTCGTTATAATGTTATTGTGGGAATTTTAGAAATTAAAAATTTGAATTTAGGTTTTGAAACAGAACAAGGTTTTAAACAAGCTTTGTATGATGTTTCTTTTGAATTAAATTCCGGAAAAATGCTTGCTATTGTTGGAGAATCAGGTTGTGGAAAAACAATGAGTGCAATGAGCGTTTTAAGATTATGTCCTAAAAATGCAAAAATCACATCTGGAGAAATTATTTTCAACAACAAAAACCTTCTTTCTATACCTAAAAAAGAAATCGAACAAATTAGAGGAACAGAAATAGCTCTTATTCCTCAAGACCCTATGAGTTCGCTAAATCCACTTTATACTATTGGAAATCAATTATTAGAAGTAATAAAAAAACATCAAAACATAAAAGGAAAAGAAGCTGAAAAAAAAGCTATCGAAGCTCTTGAAGCAGTACAAATTCCTCAAGCAAAACAAAGACTAAACTCTTATCCTCATGAATTTTCTGGAGGAATGAAACAGAGAACAATAATTGCAATGGCTCTTGCTTGTAATGCAAAAGTTATTATTGCAGATGAACCTACAACGGCACTTGATGTTACTATTCAAGCACAAATTATGGATTTACTTGAACAAATAAAAATTGAAAAACAAACAGCCATTCTTCTTATTACACACGATTTAGGAATAGTAAAAGACTGTGCAGATGATATTTCTGTAATGTATTCTGGAAAAATTATAGAAAAAGCATCAGTTGAAGAATTTTTTAAAAATCCAAAACATCCATATTCAAAAGGTCTTTTAAATTCTTTACCAACTCAAAAAGGCAAAAAATTATATACAATAGAAGGACAACCTCCTTCTATCTATCAAGAAATACAAGGTTGCAAATTTCACCCTAGATGCAATTTAGCAGTACAAAATTGCGAAATGAACATTCCTGAATTAAAAGAATATAATCAAAATCATTTCTGCGCTTGTTTTGAAATTTAGTCAGACATTATCGCTCTATCAAATAGGTTTTGATAAAACTCTACATTTATATTCAATCTTTTTCCAATTTCTAACAAAGAAATAACAAAGTTTCTTTCTTCTTGTCTTGAATGTCTATTTATATCTTGAATAACATTATCAAACTTTTTAAATATTCTTGCATAGAAAATATTTTGAGCTTCCGCTATATCAACTTGCAAATCCAATTTTTCGATATTATCAAAAAGTTCAATAATTGTTTCAGCTTGCTGAACATCAAAACTTTGAGTTAATAACAAGATATTTCTAGAAATTTTCTTACTAAAGAAAGTACTTGAAGGTGTTTTATCAATTTTAATACCAATATTATTAACTTCTAAATCAATATCCATTGCTTGTTGAATAACATTCGCATCTAAAAA
>JAZLGV010000091.1:0-14564 GCA_045616505.1 Candidatus Gastranaerophilaceae bacterium
GTGAAGACATTACATATTTATCAGAAGAATATATCCAGTCAAAGTTTAATGAACTGAATCTCCGTCCGCGTAAATGTTTGAATTACAGGACTCCGTATGAGGTTTATTATTCTAAGGTGTTGCACTTGTTTTGACAATTCCCAGGTTTTTGTTCTTCAATAATTGCAGCCTGTTCTTTAAAGAAATCAGGAGATTGACGTTCAATATTTTTCCGTGCAGTTATTGCTTCCTGGATAACAACCCCAACATCCCTTTTGGTTACGTGTTGATAAGAAGGGACTATCATAAGTTCCTGAAAACCTAATTTATCAGGCCTGGGTATATACCTATGATTATGGACTGAAATATATTTATGATTTTCATGGCCATAAACCGCTTCGCATGGGAAACCTATAAAACAACTTAAAATTACAAGTGCGATAATTTTTGATTTCTTCATTTTCAAATCCACCTCTTTAAAATTGCAATTAAATACAAAAGAAATAATGGTGTGAAACACCCTGTCATAATTAAAGCCCAAGATGCTAAAGAGAATTTTAACGTCTGCCCTTTAATAAATTTTTTTTGTTCCGAAACAGAAGCGTTAATATTTCTGACGCCAATTTCAATTATCTGCTTAACTATTCTTTCACATCTTTCCCCGGCTTTATTTCCCAGGTCTGTCAGCCGTTTAAAATTTTGCCCAAAATAAATATCTAATTGTTCTGTAGTGTCATTTACAATGTTGTTGTTTAACAATACAAATCTGTCTGTTATTTTTTTAAGTTCAGTACAACCATCTGCAATATCATCCAAAAATTTTTTGGTGGTTTCTTGGCGTACTTTTTCTTTGCTTATTAAATCTTTAATTTGCAAATTCAAATCTTCTATTGCAGTTGTTAATGATTTAATAGTTTTTTGCTGTTCAGCAATTTGTTTTCCTAAATTTTCATTACCACTATAGTTTAAAGATTCTTTTTGTTGGGAATGTTCCGGCTTTTCACAGTTTTTTTGACATCGCCACCATCATTTAAAGAATTTCCGGCATCACCAAAATTTTCGCTTTCGTATTCGTCCTCAGAAAAGCCGGGAGCAGTTTCACTTGACATATTACCTTCGTTTTGCTCTTGCTCTTGTTCTATGAGCGATTGGGCGTCTTCATATTCATTTATGTCATTTAACTGGTTTTCATCAAAGGTTTCAACCTTGTTTTCTTCGTCAATCATTTTTTAGCTCCTTTAGATTTTTGCTCAACTGCTTTACCCTTAACATCGTCATAAAAGATTTGACATTTTTTACAAATAAAGAAATATTCATCTTTGTTTTTGTATTTCAAACGCTTTAAAACGGATTTACATTTCTTGCAATATTCAATAATCGGCTTTTCATTGGCATCATCATAATAAAGATTTTCCCCATCTTCACCTTTGCAGTTTTTATCAGAACATACCCAAAAAAAGTGAGGGGTGGGGTTAGGTGAAAATTTCCTTTTACTTCTTTTAATTTTTCCCTATAGGGGGAGTCGGCCGGAAGATATTTATAAATATGGGTCATGGCCGTAATTAAAGTGCCTTCAGTAAATCTTTTTGGGGGTGTAGTTTCTTTTTCATCCACTTTAAAGGATTCTGCGGGACCGATATTTTCCCCGTTTTCTAAAACTGGCATCTTGCATACTTCCCGATCTTCCTTTTTCACATCTTCAAAACCGGAGATTTCCAAAAATCCAAACTTAATAATGTCCTTTCCGCTTCCTTTGAGAGTTTCATTCTCAATCTGTAGTATAAAGTCAAATGTATTAAATTCCGCTGCCGGGAAAAATTGCATCAAATATCTTTCTGCAATTAACTTAAATAAATCCTTTTGCTCTTGGGAAGCGTCATCCGGAAGGGGAACACCGGTAGGAATAATTGCGTGATGGGCAGTAATTTTACTGTCATTCCATGCTTTAGTTTTAATATCTAAATTTGCTTGCATGATATGGTTAATGCCACTTTCTTTAAGGCCTTTTAATACCCGTGGCACTTCTGCAAATTGTGAAGTGGGGAGATAGTTACAATCTGACCTGGGATAAGACACGATTTTCGCTAAATACAATTCCTCTGTTATTTGTTCGGTTTTTTTGGAAGACATTTTTAATTTTTCGTTTGCATCCGCTTGCAGGGTGTCTAAAGAATAAGGTAAAGGCGGTTGTTTTTTCACAACCTTTTGGTTAAATTCCCTAACTGTAGCGTTTTTACCTGTTAATTTGGTAACAAGTGCATTAGCTGTGGCTTTATCAATTATTCTTCCTTCCGCATCCGCTACAGTATCTGAAGGCATTAAAATTTCTTTGAACGCAGTACCCTTTGTATCTTTGAAAGAACCGACAATATTAAAAAACGTTTGTTTTTTAATATTCTGTATTTCTTTTTCTCTTTTAACTAACAAACCGAGGGTAGGGGTTTCAACACGCCCGATATTCCATGGTTCGGTATAGCCCCTGTTTTTTGTATAAAAAGTATAAACTCTTGATAAATTCATACCTACAAGCCAATCACCACGTTGTCTTGCTTGCCCGGCATAATATAAAGTTTTGAATTTATTATTGTCCTCAATAGCGTTATATGCCTGTTCAATACTTTCATCGTCAGTGGCATTAATAAGAATACGCTGTACCTTGCCTTGATATTTGGCCATTTCTATAACCTCGTCCACAAGCAACTGTCCTTCACGGTCAGGGTCTCCGCCATTTACAACAACATCTGCAGATTTAATTAAATTGGTAATAATTTTAAATTGAGAGGCTGTTTTTGCTGATGGTAAAAGTTTGAATTTTTCCGGGAAAATCTTAAAACATTTCCATTCGGCATATTCAGGGTGGTTTTCATATTCCTTTGGTTCTGCTAACCTGGCAATGTGGCCAAATGCCCAGGTAATAATGTCATCTCCCTTTTGAAAATAACCGCAACGTATACCACCTATACTTTCAACTTTTTTTGTAAATTCGCCTTTCCAAAACCAAACGGCAACCGCCATTGCCACGCTGAATTTTTCAAAAATAAATACTCTCATTTCTTATCTCCTTTCAGAATTTTTTAAATCCAAAATTTTTGGAATTTCCCGTATGCTCTGATAATTTGGCATCCGGAATGGCAGTTGAATAACTGCCATCTCTACTTAATCTGTCTAATGCTAATTGCTCGTCCTGTTTGTGTAATTCGGCCCGTGTTTTAGCAATATCATTAGCAAGATATAATGCGTGTTTTTGGGCTTTAAGCCCCTCAATAGTATTATGCTTTTGTTTTTGCCCCAACCATCCTTCCGGGTTACTTTTAAGCACTTCGGCAAGTTGGGCATCTATATTGGCAATCAGTTGTATAGTATTTGTGTTATCGGCGGTTAACTCTTCATTTCTCGTTTTAGCTTCTTGCCGGATGGCAACCCCTTTTTCTTTCACCTTTGCCGGTAAAATCGCCCCGCTTGCCAACAAATCATTTTTTTGGCTGGTGGCATAGCTGTTCCAATCATTTTTAATATTGATAACACTTATAGCATTACCCCTGATGTTATTTGCTGAATTGATGATTGAATTGGCGTTTGCGATAATTGAACCGTATGAAGTGCCGGAAATTTTTTTGGCAATATTGCTGTATTCAATAGCGGCATCTTTTGCTTTTTGCACCCATTCAGCGGTTTTTCTTACTTTTTCTGCAAATTTCTTTGCATCAAAAACATTGCCGCCCCTGAAATGAAATTTTGCGGCCGCTCCGCCAAATACTATAAAAATTGTTGTTACTGTTAATATCGCAATTAATTTTTTAGATATTTTCATAACTGAAACTCCTTGATACGCTTGCAAAACTTTTTGCAATTTTTTGTATTAAATCTTCAACTGTTTTATATTCAAAAACTAAAATAATTTTCCCTATTACATCTTCTTTGGAAAATTCGCCTAAATAACGGCTGTCCAAAGAATTAAATACATTGTTGACTAATAAATAGTGTTCTTTTGCTACACGTTTTAATCCTTTTGTTTGTTGTGGCAAATATGATTTATAAGTAATTGGATATTCCATATTCCTTATAATTAATTTGTCTTTGGTAATCAGATATTGCGAACCTGATACCCCTTGAACTTGTTTAATAAGATATTTCCCTTTGTAACCGGCAATTTCCGGAATATCAACCGGTAATTTTGCAACAACAAAATCTTCTATTTGTGGTTCTCCCGGAACTCTCATATATACACCTTGTGGGGCAGATAAAGTATTGTTGGTGAAAAATAAGACTCCGGTTATTATCCGCAAAACGTATATACTTCCCATAAGGAATAAGATTGTAATTGAAGAAATTAATAATTTTTTATTTGCCATTTTACAATTCCCATGCCCCGCTTAAATGATTGGCAACTGTTTTGGGTATATCTCCAGTTAAATAGGCAAAAACAACCAACATCAGGCAATATTTCATATAGGGTATAAAAAATCCTGCTCTTGATGCTTCGCTGATATTGTTAATATCTGCCGGTAAGGAAGGCAAAAATTCTTTAATGCCTATCGTAGTAAAATAAATCATTACCGATGTCATCATAAGGGTGACCGTTGACGCCCATAAAGAACCTAACAATCCTTCCGGAATGAACTTAGTAAAACCGTTGACAGAGAAAGGTAAGCCCCAAATGTTAAATGCCGCTGAAACATAAAATTGAACATAAACATAAGCAATTTTTATCGCCAAAAACATATATACAAGAATTACAAACCAACTCATAAAGAAAATACCCAATGAATACAAGGCGTTTGTAAATAAATGAAACGCAGAAGTATTGGCAATAATGTTTAATCCTGGCAAATTATCCAATGCCATCCGCATCAACATTTGCGGCTGTGACAGGTTTTCCGTCAATCCTGATACGGATGTCCCCGTCATGGCTTGCCCAACCCCTGTGGTAATAGAAAGAAAGAAATCATTTAAAATCATTTTCCAGTTTGTGATGGCAAAAAGACAAAATCCGTATTTAAGAACTTTATGCAAAACATTTGGTACGGAAAACTGAAAATTACTAAAAACAAAGGAAAGACCAATATCTATAATTGCTATGCTTATAAAAAACTCCAAGGAAAAATTAAGAAGAAAGCCGAAGGCATTAATAGCCCCGTCCGCCAAAAAACCCAATACTTCATTAATGCAGTCACCAAATTTACTGAAGGCCTCAACTCCAAAAGGAACAACTTGGGCATCTGCCGGTAAGCCGATATATTCTTTAATTATTTCCCATGTCATACTTGCTGCATTCATAAAAATTCTCTTTTCTATATTGCTTTTATTTAAAAATAATATTATAAATATAAATATAAATATATTGTTAAAAGGAGATGAAAAATTATGAAAAAAACTACTTTAATTTCAATCGCTGTTTTGCTGTTTTCTTCTTTATGTTTGACCGGTTGCGGTAAAACCATAACCGAAGAATACGCTGAATTATGTAAAGAATACGAACCCTACAGGGCTTATAAGATTTCTGGTAGATTTTATAACGGTATTGATAAAAAAATATATAATACTGAAGAAGAACATCCTATTATGGATAAACGCAAAGAATACATTCTTGAAGGGGAAAAAATCTTTGTAAAGATTGAGGCTTTAGCCTCTAAAGATACGGAACTTATGAAAGATTTTCACAGAAAATTTATTATTGGTAAAAACACCCCTCAAAATGCTAAAAATTTGTTTAATCTTAGGCTTGAACAACATAAAGAATTACATAAAGGCTGTACATATGATTTTAAGTTTTAATTTCCCTTTTCTTAAGGGCGGTCAAATGACCGCTCTTTTTTTATGGAAGATTTTTTGCCGTATCCGTCTCTAATTTAAATCTGGCTTCTTTTACTTCTGCCGGTGTTTTTTGCTTTGGCCTGTTTTCAAAAGGATTAGACCGCCGTAGGGTTTGTGAATGTCCTCTATCATAATTTGGAAACCAAATTTTCCCTGCCGGATCGCCTGTAGCTTTATTAATTAAATCTTTTGCTATAGCCCATGTTGTGTTTTTGGCAGCTTTTGTTTTAGTCTGACCATCCTCTATTCTGTCTTTATATTGTTGTACACCGCCGGCGGCCATTGCTGTTGCTGCTATTGGGGCTTTCATGGCGCCAACTGCCATGCCAGTTGCAAATGACCCAATACTGCCGCCCATTGCTGAACTGCCCGACATAATATTGGCGGCAAACTGGGGAAGATTGGCAACAATCAGCCCAAGCACTAAAAACCGTAAAGCATAGTTAACAATATCAATAGTTATGTCATCTCCTGTAATAGCAATACTAAAATTGGTTATTTCTGCCTCTACCAGTGCTAACATAAAATACATCACCATTATTTTGGTGAGGGACGAGAAAAAACCTGTAACAATTCTTTGAAACAAGAAACTTAACTGATTGATGCAGGTAAAGGGAATGTAAAAAATGGCCATACTGGAAAAAATGCAAAATTCAATTTTCATTTCCAAAAACTGGAAAACCATTTTGAAGGTGGCAATAGCCGTAAAAGCAATGGCTAACAAACATAAAAGCCATGTTCCGAACATATCTAAAATAGGCATATTAAAACATTGCCCAAATAATTTACTCACCATATCAAAGCCTTTGCTCCATAACGCCCCCGGTGACAGGGATAATGCCCCGGCACTGCCTGTTGCTGCAACTGAACCCGCCATTGCAAAAGTTTTAAATAGCATGTTGGCAACATCCTGAAAATTCCTGATAACAAATAGAAAAAATCCATAGCGAAATGTTTTTAAAATAAAATCCCTGAACTTTGTATCATTAGGGGAAAGGCAATATGTTAATGCCAAATCAATAATTGCAAAAGTATAAATCATCCATTCCGCATGTGGCTGAAGATTCATCATGCCGATAACGCTATGCTGTTCAAAAAAGGCAAGGATGCCGTCAATCCCGTTGGAAATCATCTTATCTGCTCCATGTTACTCTGCCGTATTTTTCAAATGGCGATGTATCTGTTAATTTTATAGTTGCTTTTGTATCTAAGCTTTCAATATATTCAGAATTTTCTTTGTTAATTTTATCCAGTAAATTCTCCAAATTTTCTTTCTGTTTAAGTTTGGTCTGTTCTAAAAATAACTGTCTTTCTTTTCTTAATTCTTCAATAGCAAACTGAATGGCCTGAATATTTGTCTGACAGGCGGCAATGTAGTTGGCGATTTGTTGTGCCTGTAAATTGCCTTTGACACTTTCATTTTGTTTTAATAATTTTTGTAAATTCTTTTGTTCTATCTCCAACTGTGCTTGCAGCCTGTTATACCGTTCCTGATACTTAATTGTGTCATTTGCCAATTCCGTATTAACTTTTCTGTTTTCCGCCCGGTATTCACTATATGTAATTGTCCTGGGGTCTAATGTTCTGAATCGGTTTTCGTAAACTTGTTGGATATTTTGTAGTGAAGTACCGGCATTATAAATATAATTACCGTCCGCAATAATACTGTTTACAGATGCTGCTGTTGTTTTGTACGCACTTAAAATATCTTGCACTTCTGATGGTGCAAGGCTTGTTAAATCTTGTGCTGCCATCGCCACCTTTTGGGCTTCCAACGCAACTAATTTGGCGGTTTCGGCATAACTCTTTGCTTCCTGTGCTACAGAAGAGGCATCATAAACAGGATAAGTGGCATAGGCAACCGTATTAACCATGAACGTAATTAAGAAAATTAAATTAAGCAATTTTTTCATTTATTAAATACCTCGTTTGAAAACTTTCCCATAAATCAGACCGTCCTTTAAAAATTAACCATTCCTTTATAAATTCATTTGTGTCCAGATAATTTTTCAAAATTTTGTCAATAGCCTGTTGGTCAGTTTTTGCTGTAGATGTAACAAAAATAGATTCCATCGGTTGCAACGACAACCGGAAGACCCTGTTTCCTTTAACAGAACTGTAATAATAATCTTGTTTTGCTGTCATGGAAGCGATTATATTTATTTGGGTATCATTACATCCAAACAGTTTATACATTGCTTTGTTTTGTTCGTTGACTGCGTTGACATTTGGCAAAAATATCCGACTGGGGCAATTTTCCATGACCGTTGTCATTAAATCTGATTTATTGGCTATATCTTCCAAATTTTGTGTTGCGAAAATAATACTGGTATTCTTTTTACGCATATCTTTGAAATATTCCCGAAGTTTTTCTTTAAACATCGGATTGTCAAAGAATAGCCAGCATTCATCTAACACAATTATTGACGGTCCTTTGGCTGTTTTGATTTGTGTTTCTATCCGATGAAACAAATATTCCAATGTTATTGGAACTATTTCTTTCGTATTCATTAGAGTTTCCATCTCAAATACTTGCCAATGGCCTTCTCCGGCAAAATCTTTATTGTTGTCAAAAAGCCGTCCGTAAGCCCCGTTCATTGTTAACGGCTCTAATGACATCCGGATGTCGTTGTCTTGAACCATAGAGGAAAAATTTGATATAGTCCGTTCTTCTTTTGACATAATCTTTAGACTTTTAAGGGCTTTCCAAATGGCACTGTCTATTGCCGGAGTTATGTCAACATTCCTGCCTTTCAGATAACTGATAACCCATTCTTTGGCCCATTTGATTTCCGTAATGTCGTCAATATTGGCGAATGGTTGAAAACTTAAGCCGTTACTGTGTTCCTCATTAGCCAAATCATAAAAATTACCACCTACGGCCAAAGTTAAAGCCCGTGAAGACATACTTTTGTCAAAGATAAAAACATTTGCATCTTTATATTTCATAAAGTGCGCTTCAAGAGTATTAAGTAATACAGATTTCCCTGAACCGGACGGGCCGACAATCATTGTATGCCCTAAATCTCCAACGTGAAAATTTAACCTAAAGGGTGTAGTGCCGGTTGTATCTGTATACAATATGACCGCTCCATTTAAGTGTTCATTCCTCTTGTCACCAGCCCACGCCGCCGTGGTAGGAGCGAGGTGCGAGAAATTTAAGCTTGATATAATAGGCCTTCTGCAGTTGGCTTTATAACAACCAGGCAGAGAACCAAACCATGCGGCAGCATTGTTTTCGCTCTCAACAAATGCTGTAAACCCTAAAGAATTAAGTTGGTCAACAACCATATTTGCCTGTTCAATTACTTTATTTAAGTCATCATTAAGTAAAGTTATAGTCATGGTATAAAAAACAAAACTTATTTCATCCGCACCTAATTTAGCGAGGGCGTAAGAAACATCGTTCTTCTTTATTAAGGCATCTTCATCAACATCTTCTGTAGGTGTATGATTTATAGCTTCAAGAAACATTTGCCAAGGCGTCTTTAAAAGTTGTTTCCATAAAGATTGATGTTTCTTTAATTCTTTTTGGGCATCATACTTTGACATACAAATAAATCTTGAAGTCCACCGGTATTCAATAGGCAACCGGTTTAAATCGTCAAATACGCCAGGGTATGACATTGGCCTAAAATTACGAACCGCTACAATCCTCATATGTTTATCGCCTAATTTTGGGCTTCGGCCTGTTGTAAATCCGCAATCTACAAGATAATCTGACACGTACATTGTGGGGTTGTAGGCGATGGGATGCCGTTTAGTGGATATAACACTGTGCAAATATGCAAGCATATCTTCACAATCTAATTCATTAAGAGATTGAAATTGGTTGCTTAACATACCGCCAATATGACGTAAAATGTCCACAAATTTATCCAGGTGGTCATCAAAATATTTTTGCCCTGACAATCTTTTTTTATTATTTCCTTTAACATCCTCAATAAAAAAATCTGTAATTTTGCCTTTTGCTTTATCGGGCATTTTATATACAACAATAAAATAATAATCTGTATCATAATGCGGCTCTTTGTTGTAATATTCTTCCCTGTCGTCTTCAATTTTTTGGAGAAAGGCAGAAGGCATCTGCGATTTTTCGTAATCCCCGGATAAATGTCTGTGGGCGTCTAAATACAGCGTAACACCTGTAGGCATCATCTTAAATACATTGTTTAGTTGATTGTTATAAGCCATTAATTCTTCCGGTGTACTTGATGCTGTATCAGGCCCACGAAATTTGAAACCTGCCAATAGATCATTATTTTTGTTTATAATAATTCCGGTTGTGGGCGAAACACTTCCCCAAGGCAAAGCATATTGAAGATATGGCCTTTCCTCATACGGTTTATTTTCATATGAATATAACAGTTTTATCATTTTTTCTTATCCTTATGTCTCAAATAAATTTTCATGACTAATCCAATTAAAAGAAATAATAAAGGAAAAAAACGACCAATATACTCCATTGATTTTCTCCTATCTGTAATAATGTTTTTTATATTTCCTTGATTCTAAAAAAACATCTAACCATTGGGGTTCTGATTGTGTAAGAAACACCATAGTGCCATGAATAAATAAGAATATAGATAAAATCTTAATATTTTGAAAAACTACTACTAATATAGCGCCCAAAATCCCCTCGCAAATTAATAATGTTCGTGGTACGCCCATCCATAAGATAGGAGATGTCAAAGATTGATGAATAGGTTCTTCAAATTTCATTTTAGAAAGCTAACATCCCTGAACCGGATGAACTTATTGCATTGATAAATGTTGGGGCGAATTTGGCAATACAAACAGCAAAAGCCAAACCCATCATTTTAATGGCAAGATTATTATTGCCGTTATATGCTGATACAGCAGCAGCTCCAACCCCTGCAATACCTAAAGTTGTCGCCAATTCCCCTGTTATATGTTCGGCCATGGAATTAAAAAAACGTATCCAAGGCCAATCAATAGATATTTTTCCGCCGGTTATTGTATTGGCATAGGCGGGGAGCTGAAATAATATTGTTGTGGTTAAAACAGCCCCTAATTTCCAATAATTGTTCATTAAAAAATTTTTCATTTTTTCTCCTTTCAATTTTGAAAAAAATTATGAATTTACTGGTTTAATCTCATAATCTTGAGTTAATTTATTGAAGCCGTTGACTTCAATAATTTCAGAAATCTTACGGCTTAAAACACCTTTTTTGTCCACTTCGTTTTGGATGGATACAATAACTTGAATAGCTTCGCCGATTAAGTCTTCAACATCAGAAGAACAAGTAGAATCTTCCCTGGCAAGGGCTTTGATCCTTTGTAATCCTGATTTGGCATTATTGGCATGAACGGTACACACACCGCCTGGGTGCCCGGTATTCCACGCTTTAAGCATTGTGTAGGCTGCCCCATCCCGGACTTCGCCCACAATAATTCTGTCCGGGCTTCGTCTCATGCATGTTTTTAATAACCTTGTCATATCCATTCTTAAAAATTCAGATTTGCCCGTATCTTGTTGGGTTATCATTGGGCTATAGTCATCTGAAGGACATTCTAATTCACGCATATCTTCCAAAGAAATTATCCTATGCAGTGGGCAGATTTGGGCGATAGAAAATAACAACGCCTTTAAAAATGTTGTTTTGCCTGAATTTGTACCGCCAACTATTAAAATGTTTTTTCTTTCTTTAATAGCTTTAAGCAAATAATCGGCAAACACAGGGCTGAGAGTGCCTTTTTCAACATATTCTTCCAACGGATGATACTCATTAGATTTTTTCCGGATATTAAATTGAGGGTTATTAACAATAGGATAAATATTTGCATTTAACCGAAACCCATAATAAGGAATATCTGTATCTAATGTGGGAATGTCTTCGTTAATTACCTTATTAACTTGACCGGCAATATATCCTAAAATTGTTTTAATTTTGTCAGGGGAAAAATTAATTTGAGACTTAATTTTCCCTTCCTTACTGGATAAATACCGAATATATCCGTCATCATTTACATAGATTTCCGTAATGTCATTACGGTTAAACAATGTAACTAAATCAGTCCCGCATAACTTATTAAAAGCTTCAATGTTGAACGTCTTCGCCACTGTTTTGTTCTTCCTTTTCTTCTTTCATTTCATTAAAATCCACTTCAAGGATAATGCCTTTGGAAATTAATTCCCTATATTTTTTATAGCATTATCAATTTCCGTACTGGCATTACCGGATTTAATTTTTTCAGCTAAAAGGCCTAAAGAACCCAAAATAATCGCTACATCTTTTAGTGGGTCAAAATTAAGGACTCTAAGACAAGCTGCGAGAAAATGACTATAATTTTGTGTTAATACGTTTTGTTCCCTTTTTTTGTCTTTCTCTGCTTGCCTTATTTGCTCAGCCATTCTTTGATGTTTCTTTTTCAGCTCAAGCTTTTGTTTTTCCTTAAGTTTAGCTCTTTGATGGCTAAGTTGAATTTCTTTAATGGCCTTTTCCATATTTTGATCCAATATTCGGGTTCACCTTCTTCCACGCCATAAACTTCCTGAAGATTTTTGGCAAATTCTTCATTTTCCTTGATTTCTTCTTCTGATGGAACTGAAAAATCTTCAGGAAATACATTAATAACATCTTTTTCATCTCCCATAATTCTTCTCCTTTCTAAAGTAATAAGATGTATTATTATCAATAACAAATATTACTGCCGATAATATGTATTATTGGTAATAACATTTATTATTTTGGATAATCTAAGAAATATCCTTTTTGTACGTATATTTAAAATTATTGTTATTAGCATGATTATTCTTTTCTTTTATTCTCTTATCCCTCGCCGGATAAGGATTGTTACGGATAATATCCGAAACATAAGGCGCATCCATCAATCTGTCAGTGAAATAATTATTTTCATAATATTTGACTTTATCTGTCAGAACTGGCGGAAAACCTGAAGCACTTATTATTTCCCTGTCGCCCAAACGTTTAATTTCATCACTTGTCATTAACGCTCTTGCCTGTTCTGATTTAGAAATAGAAGTTTTCTTTTTAAAGAAACCGGCATTTATGCTTTGAGATTCCACAATAATTGTTTCATTGCCTAACTGCGTTTCTGCATATTTGCCTGTATCATTATCATTAGGTGCATAAAATATCTGTAAATGACAATTCATAAGTATTTGATTGTCTTTGCCATAAATACCGTTGATTTGCGGCAACCCTTGATTTATTAAAAAAACCTTCATGCCATAACCGGCAATATATGACAGCGTAGCTGCAAAACTTTGAAGATTTCCTAAACTACTAAACTCATCCATCAAGAACAGGAATTTATGCTTATAAACTGATTTAGCTTGTCTGCCGTGGTATTCACCAATAACTTTTGCATGATGTCTGACCATAAATTCAAAGAATAATCTGAAAATTGGTGCTAATCTTAATAAATCAGATGGCGGTGTAACCAAATACAGTGAAACTGGTTTTTTGTAATTCATAATGTCATCAATACAAAAATCACTGACACTGGTATTCCTTGCCAAAACAGGATCTAAATATTCTTTTAATGCTGTATTGGCTGTAGATACAATAGAACCTAATTCCTGTTCGGCTTTTGCACCAATTTCTACAAATGCCTGAAATATAATAGGATGAACATTTGGAAATTCATTAAGTGATTTAGCATCCGGATAAATCTTTTTGAGGTCTGCTGGTGTAAAATGTCGTAAAACATACTTGTTTTGCGTTTTATCCCATTCTTCAATATCTATTCCATCATCCGGAACATGTTCAAAACCTTGTAATTTCTCAAGATTTTGTACAAAGCCAACAGCGTTAAATAAGGGGTTGTTGTCTTTATCAAAAGATTGCTTTAGATTGCCGTTTTCATCTTCTTCAACCATAGGTTCAAAATTTGCTTTTAAGAAAGCAGCAACAGTATACAAATTGGGATTTGTCGGATAATTCTCAGGGTCTGCATAATGAGCATATCTGAGATGTAATATGGCCGCCATAATTACATTTGCGGCGTTAGCCGTCCAATGGTCAGGTTTCCCTTTTCCTTCATAGTCGGCAATTATGGCCGCTAAATTTTGAGCCGCTGAAACTTCTTCCAGATGCCCGATAGGGATTTCGTCCAAAGGATTCCATCTTGCTGTGGAACCGTCATCTGCTGTTGGCTCAAATTTAATAACTGTATGGCCCGTTTTTTTACGGTAACCGGCTGTAACGCCCCAGTTTTCTGATTTAATATCATTTACAATAACCGAGGACTTCCATGAACCTAATAAAGTAGGAATGATAAGCCCCACACCTTTACCGCTTCTTGTAGGTGCAATTACGGCCAAATGTTTATTGGTATTATCCCGAAGATAAAAATGGTCTAACTTTTTATATAAATTAAATAACTTCTTATATAACCACGTATATGGATAAACGCTGTAAAAATTATGCTTTTGGGCATCCCATTTTGGCAAATTGTCCAATTTGTTTTGGATAACATCAATTTTTTTTGGTACTGTTTGTAAGTGTTGCCATCCGATTCATAAGCAGATTGTTCGTCTTTCAATTTAAAGAGTTTTTCTTTAAGTACATTGAGTTTTTTATCTAAAGCTTTATCAAAAGCCATTTCTGCATATGCTTCTTTTTCCTTTTTTACAACTTCAAATGGGGCTGTAACAAAATAAAAAACAGAAAAGGACGGAAACGGGAAAACAACCCGACACCGTCCTTTTTGTATTCATACGGAAAAACAAAAGAAAAAGAAGCCCCGAAAGGCCCCAATTTCTGGTATAGTTAGCATATGAA
>JAZLGV010000092.1:0-14579 GCA_045616505.1 Candidatus Gastranaerophilaceae bacterium
AGGTGAAACCCAAGCAGATTTTGAAGCGCCTGCTGTATAAACTGGTGTTTCATCAAGTAAAGCGTATTTATTTCTATCAATATATGCTTTTCTGATTAAACTTGGCATATTCATCATATTGTCAATAGTTTTGAAACCTTGGTCGAAGTTTTCCATCATTGTTGCATAACCAGAAATTTGTGCTGCAACTGGTGATGGCAAGATTGCAGGGTTAAAACTAGAAGTATCATTACCTCTTGATACTGTAAAACAACCTGAATTTTTATCAAAACCTAACTTATAATAAAAAATTGGAGTTGTAAAATCTATATCATTAAATATGATTGCATTTGAAAGATTTTCATTATTCAAACTTTCTTCTACAAATGGAATAACATAATTTTCTTTAGTTAAAGCCAAATTTTGCATATTATTATTTGACAAGACAAATAAATTATAATTATTTGTAATCACATCATCTTTATTTTTAAATGCTAGTTTATCAACTTGCATATTTTTTAAATCAAAATCTATTGCAAGATTACTATTACCATTTAGTTCAAGTTTTCCTAAATTTGTCGTTGAAACATAATTATTTGCTAGGTTCAATGTACTATTATTGTTTAAAATAATTTTGTTTTCAATATTTTGAACATTTGCAGCTAAATTTAAAAAGGCATTGTTCTGAATATTTATAATTCCGTTTAGTCCCATAACTTGAGCAGATGTATCTGCATCTTTTGCTAAATCTACACTTGTAGATAAGTTTAAATTATTCTTAACTTGCAAAGTCCCATTATTTTTAACTGAATAAACTTTTGCTGTAACATTATCAAAAGTTACTTCGTCTGTATTGCTTTCGCCTAAATTTAATTTCAAAGTATTTTGTAATCTATTATCACCATTTATTGTTCCGTTTTTGTAATGACTACCGTTTTTAAAATTCAAATTTGTAAAATACCAAGTGTTAACATCATTAGGATCAGTATAACCATCTTTTGGGTCATTAGTTTTAAATGGTCTTGCAGTAAGTGGTTTATTACCACCTGGAACAAGATAACAAAATGTTTCTAACGAGTTCCAATCAGAAATAATATCTCCATTTATATTCGCTGTATCAAAAATATTAATATTTTCTACGTGTGCATTTTCTGATATGTAAATTGCAGCCTTTGTACCTGTCAAATCCCCTTTTATATTAACATCACTTACTAATGCACCATCAATTTCAGAATCTAACACTTCTTTTTCCAAAAGCATTTTATAAAAATTATAATCAGTATGTGACCCCTTTGACGTCATAATTGGCATTATCAGATTATAACCAAAGTCGAAATCTAAAGCTATCCCATTTTTTCCATTTGCTTGAATAGAAGAATTTTCTTCAAGATTTATAGTGTGCTCTTTCCCAAAAGTAACACCAACACCAATACTATTTGCACCAGTTGTTGTTATTGAATTATTCAAAATATAATTATTTTCAACACCTTCTATTCTTGCACCAAATGTTGCTTCACCTGAAAGTGAAGTATTAGCATTTTGAGTAATAGTATTGTTATCGCCATATATATGCAAACCTACTGCAAAGTTTTTATTGCTTGAATAATCAGATGAAATATTTTCAGTAATATTATTAAGATAATAAGATTTCCCAAAAAAATCTTTTAAATTTATGTCATAGCCTTCATCAACAAAAATAGCTAATTCTGCTTCCATACAAGTAACCCAGTTTCGGAAATTTTGGTGTGATAAGTAACTGTTTCGAAGTTCAATATGAGATAATTCAACATTAGTAACATCATACGGATGAATTGGTAGCCCTTGTACCTTTGTCAAATTACCTTTATATCTTTCCTCTTCATACAATGCAGAATAATTTGTCAAACCACCATTTTCAACTATATTTGATTTTGAAATTTCTAAATCATCACTACCACCTAAGACTTTTAAAGTAGTTTCACCAGTAAAGCAAGGAGCATATTTGTCAAGTCCTATAATATAATCTGCATCACCTGCAGGAACAATATCAGTTTTTGGTGTAACTATTGTTGAAGTAGTTGGAGTTGCTATTATTTGAACATTCTCCGATACATTTTGTTTATTGGTGAAACTTAAATTTTTATCCCATTCAGATAATTTATCTTTAAATAATGCACAAAAATATTCTGAACTCTCATCTGTATATTTTTTATAAAACAAGTCAGACGACATACCCATTGCATGTGCCATTTCATGTTGAATTATAACTTTTAAATTAGGAAATATAGTATTTACTAAAGGGATATTTTCATTATTATACTCCCAAGGGGAACCGCTCCATAAAAGGCTATTTCCTAGTAAAATTACACCATTTGAATATTCATGTGGCGGAATATCTTTTCCATACAAAGCAGCTTGAACTTCTGTTATTTTTTTATCTCCTATTGTTATATAGGAACTACCTGCAGAGGCATTTTGCTCTTCGTATCTGATAGCATTAAAAGAAGCTTTTGCACCTTCTTGTGTTTTAATAATATCAGCCCAGTATTTTTCTGCCGCAAAAAAACTATTTTTATCCTCTTGAATAAAATCATTAGTTGATACCATATCATCTCTTGGATCTGGAGATAGATGTGCTAATTCACCTTTTCCAAAAAATTTGTATGTAAATATGTTTCCGTCAACTTCTTCATACGCAAAAGCTGGAAGCGAAAAAATAGAAACGATAAATATTATAAATACTGCTATTTTATTTTTCAAACTTCCTCCACTCAAGTGAAAATCAAATATATCACTAATTATCATATAAAAATCTAAAAAGGCATTTTATTAATTTTTATTTATAAACCAATTAATTTTTGCCTACTTGATAATATTCAAAACCTATTTCTTTTAACAATTCAGCATTATATTGATTTCTACCGTCAAAAATCACTGGGGTTTTTAACAAATCTTTCATTTTTTCAAAATTTGGTCTTCTAAATTCATTCCATTCTGTCAAAAGTAACAAACAATCTGCTCCTTTTAATACAGAATATGAATTATCGCCATAATTTATTTTTTCATTTTTAAATATATTTTTAGCTGTTTCAATTGCTTTTGGGTCATAAGCTTGAATATTTGCTCCTAATTCCATTAAACTATTTATAACTGTAATCGATGGAGCTTCTCGCATATCATTTGTTTTTGGTTTAAAAGCTAATCCCCAAACTGCAATTGTTAAACCATTTAAATCATTTCCAAATTTATCTGTTATTTTTTTTATAAATAATTCTCTTTGATTAACGTTTACTTCATCGGTTGCTTTTATCAAAGACATTTTGCAATCGTTTGCATTTCCTAGTTTTATTAAAGCTCTAACATCTTTTGGAAAACAACTTCCACCATAACCTAAACCTGAAAACAAAAATTTGTTTCCTATTCTTGAATCGGCTGCAATCCCAACTCTTACCATTTCTATATTTGCGTCAACTTTTTCACAAAGATTTGCTATTTCATTCATAAAAGAAATTTTAGTTGCCAAAAAAGAATTTGCAGCATATTTTGTCATTTCTGCGGATTTAACATCCATTACAATGACTCTATTACCTGTTCTCACAAAAGGAGAATAAATTTCCTGCATTATTGCTGTTGCTTTATCAGAATTTGAACCAATAATAATTCTGTCAGGTTTCAAAAAATCTTCAACAGCATTACCTTGTTTTAAAAATTCAGGATTTGAAACAATATCAAAAGGTTGATTTGTATAAGATTTTATTTTTTGTGTAAGTTTTTCTGCGGTTCCAACAGGAACAGTAGATTTATCAACAATAACCTTATAACCATTTATTGATTTTGCTATTTTTCCCACTACTTGATCAACTTGCTCTAAATCAACTGAACCATCATCTTTTAATGGAGTTCCAACTGCAATAAAACAAACATCTGAAATTTTAACTGCTTCTTCAATATCTAGAGAAAAAGCTAATCTTTTTTCTTGAATATTTGTTTTTACAAGTTCTTCCAACCCCGGCTCATAAATTGGAATAATTGATTGATTTAATTTTGAAATTTTATCTTCATCATTATCGACACAGATAACGTCATTACCCATATCTGCAAGGCAAGTCCCAACAACCAAACCTACATATCCTGTGCCTATTATTGCAATTTTCATAATTTTCTTTTCTGTTTTTAGTAATAAATAACTTCATAATTTTATCATAAAATAACAAATTACAACTTATTATATTTGACATATAATTAATAATAATAAAAAGAATGGAGCTTTATTTGACAAAAAAGATATTAATAACAGGTGGCGCAGGATTTATTGGAAGTAATCTGTGCGAAAAATTATTAAATGAAGGCAATGAAATTATTTGTCTTGATAATTTATACTGCGGAAATTTAAAAAATATTGAAAACTTAAAAAATAACAAAAATTTTCAATTCATAAATCACGACATCACACAACCAATAGATTTGGAAGTTGATGAAATTTATAACCTTGCTTGTCCTGCAAGTCCTGTAAATTACCAAAAAGACCCAATAAAAACTACAATGACTTGTGTTTTGGGAATAACAAATATGCTTGAACTTGCTATAAAAAACAATGCAAAAATACTTCAAGCATCAACAAGTGAAATTTATGGAAACCCACTTGTTCACCCGCAAAAAGAAAACTATTTTGGAAATGTAAACACAACAGGGGTAAGAAGTTGTTATGATGAAGGAAAAAGAGTTTCTGAAACTTTAATGGCTGATTATCATAGACAAAAAAATGCTCGCACAAAAATAATTCGAATATTTAATACTTATGGCCCAAATATGGAAGAAAATGACGGAAGAGTAGTTTCAAACTTTATCGTTCAAGCATTAAAAAATCAAGATTTAACAATTTACGGTGACGGCAATCAAACTCGTTCTTTTTGTTATATTGATGACCTGTTAAACGCTATGGTAAAAGTAATGGAAACAGAAGATTCTTTTACAGGCCCAATAAACTTAGGTAATCCAGAAGAATATACAATCCAAGAACTTGCAGAAAAAATAATTAATTTAACAAATACTAATTCTAAAATAATACACAAGACATTACCTCAAGATGATCCAGAAAAAAGAAAACCAGACATAACACTTGCAAAAGAAAAGTTAAATTGGACTCCAACAACAAACCTTGAAACAGGTTTGTCAAAAACAATAGAATATTTTGCAAATACAATCAAATTTTAAATTCAATATTGTTTATGATAAAATTAAAACGACAACATTACAAAAGAGGAAGTTATGAAATTAGAAAATACAACTGCGCAAAATTCATTCAGATATGGATGGCTATTATCTCGTGTTTGGCCATACATCGTAAAATATTGGTTTAGAATTATTTTATCGGTAATGATAGCTATACCATTAGGTTTGTTAGATGGTGTAACAGCATTAGCTCTAAAACCTTATATGGATTATGTTATTGGTGGAAAAACTTTTTCTTATGCATTATTAGGACATACAATTACTATAACAAGTATGCAAATGGCATTAATACTTCCTATTGGTGTTGTAGTATTCGCAATGACTCAAGGTGTTTTAAGATATTTAAATGATTATTTTGCTGCTTGGGTTAGTTCAAGAATTACAATAGATATAAAATTAGACATGTATCATATTTTAGTTAAAATGCACCCTCAGTTTTTCGATGAAAACTCATCTGGTGTAATTATTCAAAGATATATCGCAGACCCTCAAGCTGCATCACTAGGTATAGTAGATCAATTAAGAACAATTATAACAAGTCTTTTTGGTGCATTGGGTTTAATATTTGTAATGCTATATAGCTCTTGGAAACTTGCAGTAATCGGAGTATTAGTTTTATGTCTTGCTTTTATTCCTGTTGCATTACTTAGAAAAAGAATGAAAAAAGCCTCAAATCAAAATATGGTAATCGGCGGTAATATAACAACGAATATCAATGAAACTTATAACGGAAATAAAGTAATGACAGCTTATGGGTTACAAGATAAATTGGAAACTTACTACACTCAACAAACTTGGGAAGGTTATCACGTCATAATGTCATTATTAAAAAGAACTTCGTGGATGTCTCCTATTATGTACACAATTGCATCTATTGGTATTGCGATTGTTTTAGGATACGGTACATATTTAATTAACTCTCATCAAATGACAGCAGGTTCTTTTGCATCTTTTGTAACTTCATTATTACTATTATATAAACCAGTAAAAACTCTTGGCGGAACATTAACAGTAATCCAAAACTTATTTATTGCATTAGGTCGTATTTTTGAACTATTTGATTTAGAACCAGAAATCAAAGATTGCGAAAACCCTGTTGAAATGAATGGTTTAAATGAAGGTATCGAATTTAACAATGTTTATTTTGAATATGTAAAAGACAATGAAATTTTGAAAAACATTTCATTATCAATTAAGAAAAACGAATCATTAGCTATTGTTGGTAATTCTGGCGGTGGTAAATCAACATTAGTAAATCTTATTCCTAGATTTTATGATATAAAATCAGGTTCTATCAAATTTGACGGCGTTGATATAAAACAAATATCTTTAAACTCTTTAAGAAAAAATATATCAATGGTATTCCAAGATAACTTCTTATATACAGGTACAATCAAAGATAACATTATGATGGGTAATCCTGATGCCACAGAAGAAGAATTACAAAAAGCAATAGAATCAGCTCACTTACAAGAAGTTTTAAATGACCTTTCAGAAGGCATTGATACAAAACTTGGTGAAAGAGGTTTAACTCTATCAGGTGGTCAAAGACAACGTGTTGCTATTGCTCGTGCAATGCTTAGAAATGCACCAATTGTAATACTTGATGAAGCAACTTCTGCTCTTGATAACGAATCAGAAGCAATTGTTAAAAAAGCTATGGACAACTTAATGAAAGATAGAACAGTATTCATAATTGCTCACAGATTATCAACAATTAACAATGCAGATAGAATTGCAGTAATAAATGACGGTGAACTTGTTGAACTTGGTACACACGAAGAATTAATTAGCAAGGAAAACGGTCAATATAAAGTTTTATATGAAATGCAATTTAAAAACCAAGAAGAAATTCAATAAAATAATTTTATGAAAATAAAAATAATAGCACTTGGAAAAATCAAAGAAAAATATATTCAAGATGGAATTGCAGAGTTTCAAAAGCGACTTACGCCATACACATCGCTTGAAATTGTAGAAATTCCACCTGTCGAAATAAAAGACGAAAATTTAATTTCAAAAGCATTAGAACAAGAAGCTGAAAAAATTTTATCTAAAATAAAACAGAATTCTTATGTAATAACTATGGAGATAAAAGGACAACAATTATCTTCAGAAGATTTTTCTAAAAAAATTGAAGCAATTACAAACGAAGGATATAATGAACTTGTTTTTGTAATAGGTTCTTCTTACGGATTATCAAAACTCGTTTCTGATAAAGCAAATTTTAAACTAAGTATGTCAAAAATGACATTTTTACACGAGTTTGCAAGATTTATTTTGGTTGAACAAATTTATAGAGCTTTTAAAATTCAAAAAGGCGAAACTTACCATAAATAATTTAAACTGATAAAGCAGAATAAGTTTCCGCTATCACATCAAGCTTTTTCATAATTACATTATAATCAGATTCTAAAACAAGTTCAGAGCGATATTTTGCTGCGTTTTGAATGCCAGAAACATAATAAGGATAATATTTTCTAACAAATTTTATACCAACATCTTCGCCCCTTAATTCAACTTCCATATTTATCAATTTTTTTAAAATTTTTATTTTTTCTTCCAAACTTAATGGAGGTAAATTTTCGCCAGTTGTGAGATAATGTTCAATTCTATGCAATAAAGATACATCACCCAAAACACCACGACCGATAGCAACACCATCAGCACCAGAAACTTTCAAACATTCAACCGCTGATTCAACCGATGTTACATCTCCATTAGCAAAAACAGGAATTGAAACATTGTTTTTTAATTCTCTTATCTTTTCCCAATCAGCTTTTCCCGAATACATTTGAGAGCGAGTTCTGGCATGAATTGTTATAAAATCTGCACCTGCATCTTGCATCATTTTTCCATAGTCTTTAAAATTCATTTCATCTTGCGTATATCCAAGACGAAATTTTACACTCAAAGGCTTTGAAATAACGGATTTAATAGTAGATACAATTTTCATTGCTAATTTAGGATTTCGCATCAATGCACATCCATCTTGACCTTTTACAACTTTGTTTACAGGGCATCCCATATTAATATCTATTATATCTGCTAATGGCTCAATAATTTTTACGGCATCTGCCATAAGTTCAGGTTTGTGACCTGTTAATTGATATGCAACAGGAGAATGGTCATCATCTTTTTTTAGCAAATTATTTGATGCTATCATATCTCTTTTTTTGCATTTAGATTCATTTATCAATGCTTCAGAGCTTATCATTTCAGTTGTTATCAAACAAGTTTTAGAATATTCTCTAACCAAGCTACGCAAAACATAATCTGTTATACCTGCCATTGGGGCAAGTGAAACTTGAGAATTTATAGTCAGATTTCCAATTTTTACATTATTCATATTGTTTTAATTGTTTTATCCTTGTATTTGAATAAGTTTTAAACTCATTTGTTGTAGGTGTCAATGACACGTATTTTTTATAATTTATCAATGCATTTTTATATTGAGCCAAAGTATCATAATCAACTGCAATCATATAATAACCAATTGCTAAATCTTGAGAATATACAACAGCTTTTTTATAATCTGCTATTGCAAGTGCATATTTCTTTTGCTCGTCGTAAATTTGACCTCTATAATAATATGCATAACCATTTTTTAAATCATCTTTCAAAATAAGATTTAGTTTTGTCAAAGAATTTGCATAATCTTTCTTTTCAAATAATGTAATAGCATCATCTAATAATTTAACATTACATTGTTCTAAAACTGAATCATACAAATCTTTTGCACGTTGGTTTTTAGGGTTAATTTGAATAGCCTTTTTCAAATATATTTTTGAATTATCCCAATTTTCTGTTTCTGAATATAAAACCCCTATATAATAAGCAATATCAGAATCTGCTTTCAAATTTAATGCTTTTTTATAATATTCAATAGCTTTTGCATCGTTATTTAATGATTTATAACAAGCAGCAATACCACTATTTGAATCAAAAGTTGCAGGCGAAACAGTTAAATAAACATCAATTGCCTTTTGGAACTCACCTTTATTAAACAAATCACTTGCAGTATCATAAATCTTATCAAGTTCTGCTTCTTCGCAAGCTTTCAAATTATCTTGAATTAATTTATTTTGAGGGAATAAATTTTTTGCATCGTTCAATACTTTTTTTGCTTGGTCAACGTTGCCACTTTCTCTATAAGCAATACCAAGATTTACATAAGCTTCTTGATTAGCCGAATCAAATTTTATAACCTCATTATAAAAAGAAATAGCTTTATCGTATTTTTTGCTATTATGTAAATCTAAAGCGTAATTATACATAGCATCAACTATATCTTTGGTAGGAAATCCTGACGGAAACATGAATGTTACTATTTCTGTCGGTTTCATAGTATCTTTCAAAGTATCGAAAATTTGCATTTTAATTGCTGTATTGTTAGCCTCTGTCTTCAATACATTTGCAAATGCTTCTTTTGCTTGTAACTTATCACCTTTTGCCGCTAAACATTGAGCCTTATAAAGATTAGCTTCTGTGTGATTTGGATAAAGAACTAAAATTGAATCATAAGCAGCAATTGCGGCATCGTAAGATTTTTTTTGTTGATATAAAGTTCCAACATTCAAACGTGTAGTAACATTATCAGGTTCTAGTTCTGCTGCTTTGTTATAATATTTTAAAGCTTCATCATACAAATTTTGTTTTTGCAAAACCACACCCAAATTTGTATAAGCAGAAGCATTATTTGGTTCATCTTCGATTTTTTCTCTATAAATTTTTTCTAAAGAATAAGTTATATCAGGATCTTGTGCACCGTTAGCTAAAGAACTATTATATTCTTTCAAAGCAGCATCGTTATCACCACTTTTTTCTAAAGCGTTTGCGTATTTTAATCTTAATTGACCGTTTGAATTATTTAATGCAACGGCTTGTTTGTAATAGAAGATACATTTTTTGTTATTTCCTAAAATAGATAAAATGTCACCTAATTGTTCATAAGAAGCACCTTTTAAGGCTGAACTTGCAGCGGCTTGTGCAAATTCATATCCTGCTTCTGCAAAACGACCATCTAAACGTAGATATTTACCTTTATTATATCTTGATTGAGCGTCAGTTGAAAAATTTGTCATTTTCAAGCAATTATTCAAATTTTGTGTTGCATTTGAAATTAATTGCATAGAATTTTGAACATCTTGATTATCTATTGGATAGTATCTTAAATAAAATAGTGCGGCTCTGAAATCATTTGCTGCTGCATCCCAGTTTTTTTCGTTATTTGCGTAATGTGTACCTCTTGCAAGATAAGAATTTACAAGTCCAATTCTTGCAGATACATCCATGTAATTTATTCTTAATGCTTTTCTAAACTCAATAATCGCACTCGAATATTGATATTGAGCCAAATATTGTTGCCCTTGGTTATAACAAGTAGTAAAACTTGCTTGAGCTGGAACATTAAAAAGTAATAGAACTAAAACTAAATATATAAGTTTTTTCATAATACATATCCTCTTTCAACAATTATATTTTAGTACAAGGAAAAAAATATTAATATAGCAAGTTTGGATAAACATTAAGATATAGTAATTTTTTAAAATTTTGTAAAAAATTAAACATGCAAAAAATTCATAAAAATTAATGTTTTTTTGAAAATTTAACATGTTTTAAATATAATAACTTACATTGAGTATAAAGAATTTATAGTAGGTGAAATATTATGGCAGGTAAAAAGCTATCAGAAGGCGTAGGAAAAAAGATTGTTGAAGCATTAAGAAAACAATCTGAAATAGAAATTACCCCTATTCCAAACAAAAAAGAAGAAGAAAATATTGAAATAGAAGAAAATTTTGAAATTTCAGAAGAAATTACTGAACCTGAAATAGAAGAAGAAATTGAAGAAGAAGTTGAAATGGACGTAATGGAAGAAGTAAATGCAATGGCAGAAGAAATATCTTCAATCCAACAACAACCAGCTTATAACTATCAACAACAAATGCAAAACACTATTCAAACTCCAATTCAACAAACACAAGAAAACTTTATGACAGAACTAGATACATTTGAAATTCCAAACAATATCGCAGTTCTAAAAAAACTTATAACACAACTTCCAAGTGGTGTTACAAGACACACTGGAGCTCAAATTATTAAACAAACAATGGAAGCTCTAGGAATTTCAATGAAAAGTGTATTGCAAGAAGCACAACAAGTTCAAGAAGGCTTAAATTCTTCAGTAACAGAATGTCATAACAATATTCAAGAATACAAAAAACAAATTCAAGTTCTTGAAAAACAAGCACAAAATTATCACAGACAATACACAGCATTGAATGAACTAATAAGCTTGTTTGTTCAAACAGGACTATAAAAAAAGAATTTTATAAATAAAAAATAAAAAAACAGAAGAAAATTTTCCTTCTGTTTTTTTATTGATAAATAGATTTAATTTGTTCAACAATAGTCGAAATATTTTTACTCAAATTTTCATATTTTAAATTTACCGTGCAAAATTTTATTTGATATTGATTTATTTCGTCATCAGCGTTTAGTTGATTTTTTATACAAAATTCATCACTATATTGTGGATATAATAATACGGCTTTTTTAGTTCCGTGAATTAAACAATAAGTTGTAACTTGAAAAACATCAGCATTGACAAAATCATGTTCATTTTTAAATTTTTTATACTTAGTATCTAAAATAATTTTATCATTTTTATTTTCAAGTAAAATATCGACATAAGTATTTCTATATTTACTATTAGCACCAATTAAAAGTTTTCTTCCTTTTTGTGCTTGAGCAGTCCAATCTGTTATATATTTCTGAATTAATCTAAAAATAAATTCTTCAAACAAAACATTCATATCCCATACTAGCGAAATATTTTCAAATTTATTTTTTGATAAATCAACACTTGTTTTCTCGACAAACATTTTTGCTAAATTAAATGGTTTTCTAAAGAATTCTTGATTACGTGAAAGTTTGATTTTATCTGCTTTAAACCTGTCAAAACGAACCATCTTAATATCTGAATAATAATTTATAATGAATTTAAGTATTTTTTTGTTTTCATTATTGTTTGAAATGTTATATAAGCAGGTAGAAACAAATAAAAATAACTGATTTAAAATATTATTTTCAGAAAATTCATCAAATTCGCAATAAAATTTTGCTTGATTTGCGCAGTTAAAACGTATATTTTCGGTAAATTTAATTTTTCCTTTTAAATAATTTAGATTATCTTCTGCTCTTACGTATCTTTTTGGAGTTAATCTTTTCAAACAATCAAACAAAGATTTTGCATATTCTCTTATCAAAATTTCAATAAAAGGATTTTTTTCTTTTGATAATTTGCTGTTGTCAGTTGTTTTTATATCAAGATTTTTGGTATAAGAAAGCATAAAAATAAGGTTATTAAGAATTTGTGCCCTTGTATTTTCATCTTCTATATTATCTTTTTCAGAAATCAATTTAGGTAAAATTTGAAAATGTGTATTTTTATACTTTATTACCCCAACCCAAGAATTTGCTTCAACACCATATCTTGTAACTTTGAGAGCTTTTTCTAAATCATTGCGTTTTAAATAGCATTGTAATTTATCAAAATCACAACTTTCAATGTCTTTTTCTTCATATTCTTTTAAAACAATAGGTTCAACCACTAATACACCTATTCAAATTTTTCTTGTTTGAGTGCATTTTCAAAAGTTTTATTATCTTTAAAATCTTCAATAGTTTTAAATTCATATATAGAGTCATCGCACTCACTCCGCAAAGATTCCGGTACTTCCAGTTTTTTAATATAACCAGGAATAATAAGTTTTAACTTTTCCCAATCGCAATAAAAATATTCATTGAGTAATGGCAAAATTTCGTTAAACCAAATTTCTTTTAAAGTTTCAATATTGTTATTTTCATTTTCGTTATTGTATTTAGTATTAATAAAATAACTATGACCAATTTGATGATCTCTATCAAGTAATATTTTAATTTTAGTATTTAATTTTTCAAATATTTGCTCAAAATCTATGCCAAAATTTGCAACCAAATTGCTATCTGGCATCATTTCTTTAAATTTAAAACGACGTCTTAAAGCTATATCAATAGAAGCAATTGAACGGTCAGAAGTATTCATTGTGCCAATGATATATAAATTTTTAGGAACAGTAAAAAATTCTTGAGAATAAGGTAGCTTGACAGATAAATTTTCCCTTTTATCTTCTTCAATTAAAGTTATTAATTCACCAAAAATTTTAGAAATATTGCCTCTATTAATTTCATCAATTATTAAAATTGCATTTTGTGATTTTTGCTCAGATGCATTATTTAATAATCTCATAAGATTATCTTTGTTTATCTTCTCTTTGAACATTCCTGTTATTGTCGGAGAAACAAATTTTGAACTATATATATAATCTGATGGTATATTAATATCTTTTTTTAGCCATTCAACTTTTCGTTGTTGTTGTCCATTTTCAATCTCTGTATTATAGATATAATCACCTGTAATTTTTGCAATACCTTTTATTGTATTTATTGAACCTGGAATAATAGCAATAACATCTTTTCCTTCTTTTAAATCTTTGTCAATCCATAACTTAAACATATTTAATTGTGAAATACATTGTTTTCTATGCTCATAATTTTCTGGAATAGCATTTGATAAATCATTTTCTGAATTGCAATTTTCTATATTAAAATCTTCGCCCCAACCTATTGCAACACAATCATTTTCAATACAATATTCAAAAAGATCATTATATGGCATTAAAATTTTGTATAAACTCAAGTTCTCATAATTAAAATTATAGGTTTGCTTCGTTTTTTGAAAATCTATTGCCGAATTACATATCGTTCTAAAACTTCCTTTATTCAAAATATACCTTAAATCATTTGAATTTAAATCTGGTTTAATCCCCTCAACAAATTCTTCATAAGAATATGATTGATGGAATGTAACAAATTCTATTTGCCCAGATTGTTTTAAATCATCAAACTTTAATTTTAATTCAGAATATTTTTCAACAGAAACATCTTGGTATTCTGTATTATCAATAATACTCATCGCTTTTATAACGGTATTATATGTTTTACCAGTTCCTGGAGGTCCATATAAAATTTGATTTAATGGTTGATTTTGCATTTTACAACTTTCCTTTTTTGTAGATAATACAGGTGCAAATTCTTCTTTATTATTATTAGAATCTACTCTTGAAATAAAAAAACCTAAATCAATAGTCAATGTCTTTAATTTTGAATCATTATAACAATTATCATTTAAATTCTCTTTTAGCATTTCTTTTAATTGACTATCTTCTTGCATTATTTGACATATTTTATTATATAATTCATAGTGGTTTTTTATATTATCTTCATAATGACCCTTTGTAAATATATAATTACTGTTTATTTTTTCAGCAACAGCTCAAATTTCT
>JAZLGV010000093.1:0-15529 GCA_045616505.1 Candidatus Gastranaerophilaceae bacterium
TATTCAAAAATTTTTATCAATACTAACACTATCTTGGGAAACACAAAAATCTAATTTTATTTAATTTAAAAATTTCAACTAGCAAATTTATTTTTTAGGGTTTTTAAAATATTATAAACACATGACTTAAAGGAGAAAAAATGAAAATTTCTAATAATTATACTAATCAAAATTTTGGAATGAAAATTACTGCTTCTTCAAATTTTTGGGAATCAATTGAAAATTTGGAAGGAAAAGATTTAAAAATTTGTTCAAAAGCTCTTAAAAAAATTGAAAAAAATACAAATATAAAAGATACATATTCTATCAAACCAGTAAAAGACACAGTTGCTACATGGTCAAAGGATTTTGAAATAGGAAGAATTGATACTCAAGGTTTTAAATTATTAAATAGCAAAGGTGAAGAAGCTTTATCTTTAACAAAAAAATCAGCTTTTTATGTAGATGATACTTTTTTTGATTACAAATTAGAAGATAATGTTTCACCTGAAAAATTTATTGAATATATTTCAAAAAGACTTAAAAAAATTGAAAAATTTGAACAACTTAAAAACGCAACCGCAGATTTAAAAAAACAAATTTCAACAACCATAAAAAACATCAAAAAATAAACAAATACACACAAAAAATAAAAGGGTATATCAAAAATTTGAATATACCCTTTTTTATTTTTTATTTACCAAATAATTTCATTATTTTATCAAGCAAACCTTCTTCTTCACTTGAACTAGAGCTATATGTTTTATTTTTCTCTAATGCTTCAATTCTTTCTTTTGCTTGTTTATAATCTGCATTAATTGGAGAATGAGCAACAAAAAGTTTATAATATTCTAGTGCTTTATCTCTGTTTTTAGTCTTATCATAAGCTTTTGCAAGTTTTTTCACTACAACAGAGTTATTTTTTGTAATTTCACATAAACTTTCAAGCACATCAATTTGTCCGCTATAATCACCAATGCTTTCTCTAAAATCTGCATATTTTTCTAATGCCCTTTTATTTTGAGGTTCTAATTTTACTAAATGTCCCCAAAATTCACCAGCCTGTGTTGAATCTTCCATTTTTTCCATCAATTCTGCCATTTCAGAAACAAGTTCAGCATCATTATCTTTGATTTTATATGCTTCATAATATTCATTTAAGGCTATATCATCATTTCCACGAGAAATATTATATTTAGCCCAGTTTAAATGAGCAATATATTCATCACCTTTATTTTCATAAATCATTGCACGCATTTGATATACTAGAGGAGAATTTTTTTCAAACTTTTTAAATTCATCAACTTCACTCAAGCTATTTTCCCAATCTTTTTTATTAAAATAAAATTGAGCCATTAATAAATGATATTGAGAATCATTTTTATATTCGTCTTTTATGTTTTCTAAATATTTATATGCTTCATCTGTTTTTTCTTCTTGCAACAAACTTTTTATTTTCAAAAGTTCATCAGATGTGGTTTCTCTAACTTTGTCATATTGACCATTTTTCAAATAATAACCAGCCAGAATTTCTTTTAATTCATCAGAAGAAAAACCGTTTTCAATTGCTCTTTCCAATATTTCTATTGCAGAAGAAACAGATTCTTCTTTTATATAAATATTTGCCAAATTCAAATAACAAAGTTCATTTGCAGCAGAAGACTCTATAACACGCAAATATTCATCAATTGCGTTATTATTTTTTTCTGCTTTTTCATACAATGTCGCTAAAACAAATCTTGAAGAATTAATTTCTTCATCAGTTTTTGCTTTATCTAATGCTTTTTTAAAATCATTTATGGCGTGCGAAAATTGTTCTTGCAAGATATGAATATTTCCTCTTGAAATATAATATTTGTATCTATCAGTGCTTTCATAAATATCCATTAATTGTTCATAAGCCATAACGTCTGTTGCATCAAGCTCTAATATTTCATTGTAATATTGAGCTGCTTCATCTTTTTTATCTAAAATCAAAGCAACGTGAGCCATACGTTCTAAAACTTCTTTATTTCTTTTCTTTTCATATACACGTTTATATTCTTCGTATGCTTTTTCGTATTGTTCTGCATCTTCTAATTGTTGTGCTGTTAATAAACTCATTTCTTCTCCTGTTATTATTTTTCTTTTTATTATTTTCTAGTTATATGTATTTTGCAACCATTGAATATCATGTTTCAAATAATCTTTTATTATCGGTTTTTTGATAATTTCTTTTAGAATAACCAATTGTTCTGATGTAAAATCTTGTAAAACATACGCTTCAGAAGGGATATTTGGTTGAGGTCCAATACCTATTTTTAATCTATCAAAAGAATCAGTACCCAAATGCTGAATAACAGATTTTATTCCATTGTGACCACCATGTGAACCTTTTGCTCTGAAACGAACTTTCCCTGTATCCATAGAAATATCATCATAAATTACAAAAACATCTTCTGTTTTTATTTTATAAAAATTTTGAACTAATGCTATTGCCTCACCTGATAAATTCATATAAGTCAAAGGTTTGCACAAAATTATATTTTCACCTTCACAATCAAATTTAGCAATCATGGATTTCAATTTTTTTTCAGTTTTAAATTCTTGACCATTTTCTTGTGCAAAATAATCAAGCATAATAAAACCTGCATTATGCCTATTCAAAAGATATTTTGGTTCAAAATTTCCTAATCCTACAATAAGTTTCATAAAAATCCTCAAAACTATATTTATAATTTTAACGCAAATAAAGATTACCTTGCTAATTATCTACCAAACGCATAAAAAAAAGTTACAGAAAGTTTAAGAATAAAATGAAATTAATTAATCGAAACGGAGGATAAATGCTTATGAATAAACAATTAGCCACAAAGAGTTCAGAAAAAGTTTCAAAATTTTTAGAAAAAAATAAACTTCACAAAAAAGATTTTGCAGAAATGATTGGAGTTACTCTTTCTTATGTTTACAATCTTATAGATGAAACTATACCTTTTTCTACACGTTCTACTACACTAGAAAGAATTGCAACTGTTATGGAAATTGAGCCAGAAGAATTTCAGGAATACAAAATTCCGCAAGAGCCAATTTTGATTGATGAAACAGTAGATTTTTTAAAGAAATGTATTAAAGATAAAGGGTTAAATGTTGTATCTTACTTAAAATCTTTCCCTAGAAAAAAACGACTTGATATGGTTGATATTTTAAGAGGTGCAGTTCCACTACCAATTGATTTTAAAGAATTATCAATGATAGCGCAAATTCTTGATTTGAGTAAAGACGAAATTTATCCACTTTGGGAACATAGACTTAAACAAGTTCTTGAAATAAACGGAATGAATTTGAATAGTAATTTGGCACTTTTAAATACAATGTTCGACTGTGCGAAAAAATATATCGATTTAAAATAACGTCCTAATTTTGGGATAACAACTGGGCAAAATTGTGTATAATACGCAATTTTGCCCTTTTTTGATTTCTTTAACAAAATATTAAAAATTTCAAAAATAATAGCAAAAAAAAATCTTCACATGTTTTGAGAGAGATATGAAAATTCAACCAATACAAAATTTTAATTATAATATAAACTCTGCAAACTCTTTTTCTAAAGAAAAAAAGAGCAATGTTTCAACTCCAAGTTTTGAACATATTAAACCCGAATATATGTATATAAATTCAAAAGGTTATTCAAAACTTGAATCTTGGGCAAAATCTTCTGTTGATATAATAAATACTGCTAAAGAATATATGCAAAACAACACAAAATTTGACGATTTAATCAAATACATCTCTAATGAATATCGTTATCTTTATGTATTTAGTGCGCTTTTTGGAATGCCAAGAATTTTGATAACTTCAAACGAAATGAATGAAAAATATGAACCATATAACAAAATGGGATTAGATTTCTTAGAAAAAAATTCAACAACAAATAAATACAGAATGTCTGCTAAATTAAAATCACAAGATATAAATGTAAATTTAAACACTATAACATCTATTATTGATAACGATGGAAACAAAGTTGCCAAAGTAATTTCTCCACCTGACTATGTAATTGGCCCTACTATGAAAGAAGTTGGAGAAATATATAATTCAATACAAAAAGAAAAAGATTTTGACAAAATAGTTGATTCAACGGCACAAATACATTGGTTGATGTCGCAAGCAAGACCTTATGTAAGAGGTTCTGCTGGTATTGCAGATATCTTATGCAAAACTATTTTTGAAGCAAAAGGAATACAAGTCAGCGAATATAAAGAAGGCATAAATCCAAACATTGAGGCATTTTTCTTGCATATTGATGATTTTTGCAAAAAATATCCGTCATTCTTTTCAGAACCGTTAAAGCCAATGGAAAAATAAAATTTCAGTAATGTAAAACCTCAATCACCTTAACAATTACGTTATTAGATTACAAAAAAAAAAAATAAAAATAAAATTTTAACTAAAACACAAATACTTATAAGCTTACACTTATAAGCAATTTGTTTTGCACCTTTACAAATTTGCATAGTTGTTTTGTTTTTGATACCATAATAGAATAATAAAGTTGATGAATCGGGAGAAGTTTATATGAAATTAAGAAAAAATAATATACTTCAATTATTAGGAGAAAAAACAGAATCATATAAAGATAGAGTAGCACTAGGGATAAAAACTCCACTTGGGTGGAGAGAATTTACATATAGAGGAGTAGGTCTTCTTTCAAGAAAACTTGCTTATCATTTAATTAATGACCTTGACCTAAAAAAAGGACAAAGATTAGCTATTCTTTCTGAATCAAAACCAGAATACGGAGCTTGTGTATTTGCATCAGTTATGGCTGGACTTATAACAGTTCCACTTGACATTAAACTTACAGAATACGAACTTCAATCTATTTTGTCAGATTGTCAACCAACAGTTTTATTGACATCTCAACATTATCTTGATAAAGCGATGAAACTAAAAGAAAATATACCTTCTATTGAACATGTTATTATGATTGACGAGCCATCATACAACATGCCTGTTTCTTGCTTATACACTCTTCCAGATAATTACGAAGCAAAATGGAGACATAGAAGTTCTAAATCAACAGCTTTTATTATTTATACATCTGGAACAACAGGTAGTCCAAAAGGTGTTGAAATCACTTTTAGAAATATGTTAACTCAATTAATAGACACAGAACAAATTGTTCCAAAATTCTTCAACACAAACGAAAAAGTTAATATTTTATCAATATTACCGATGAACCATTTGTTTGAACTTACTATTGGTTTTTCAGCTTTCTTGTATTGGGGACTTTCTGTTTATTACACTCATAGTCTAAAACCAAAAGATATTTTAAGTATTATGAGAGAAAAGAAAATTAACTTTATGATTGTTGTACCAGCATTTTTAAAACTTTTAAAAGCAGGTATCGAATCAGAAATCAAAGCTTCTCCACTTGCAGTAAGATTAGGTTTCAAAACATTATTTGAAATAGCAAAAAGAACTCCATCATACAGAGTTAGAAAAATGTTATTCAAACAAATTCACGAAAAATTTGGTGGAAACTTCGGTGGTTGTATCGCAGGTGGCGCTCCATTAGATTTGGAAGTTGCTGATTTCTTTGAAACAATCGGTATTAAAATTTATCAAGGATACGGACTTTCTGAAACAAGCCCTGTTGTATCAGTAAATTATGACAAACGTGGAGATTTAGCTTCTGTAGGTCGTCCTCTTCCAAGTTTTGAATCAAAAATTGATCCTCAAACTGGTGAAATTATGTTAAAAGGACCTTCTGTAATGAAAGGTTATTATAATAATCCTGAAATGACAGCTGAAGTTCTTGAACCAGACGGATGGCTTCACACAGGTGACGTTGGAAACATAACAAAAGACGGACACGTTTACATCACAGGAAGAATTAAAAATATGATTGTACTTTCTGGTGGTAAAAAAGTATTCCCTGAAGAAGTTGAAAAAGTTTTAGAAAAATCTGATATATTCAGAGAAATTTGCGTATTAGGTTATTCTCGTTCAGGCGGTTCAAAAGACGGAACAGAAGACATCGTAGCTGTTGTTGTTCCAACTGAATCTATTATCAGAGAAAATGATGATACAACACTAAACAAAATAGTCAGAGATGAAGTAAAACGTTTGTCTATGCAACTTGCTCCTTACAAACGTCCTATCAACATTGTAGTTGTAAAAGAACCATTGCCAAAAACAACAACAATGAAAATTAAAAAACGTGAAGTAAAAGAATTAATTAAACTATAATGGAAATAAATTCTAAAACAGTTCAAATAAAGGCTCAAAACCCTATTACGACTTCTTATATAGAAGACAAATTAAAAGAAATGGGTATTGAGCCTTTACGCTGGGCAATTGTAAAAGCTGATAATGATATATTAACAATTTCTATAGCAGAAATTGTTTCGTAATCCTTATTCTTCCCAAGGTTTAACAAGGAATTTTATAGCTTGACCTGCAATATGTTGTTCCATAGCACTTTGCAAATCTCTTAAACCGATTGTATTTGTAATCAATTTTTCAACAGGAACTTGTCCTGAAGCAATCAAATCTAACGCTTGTCTAAAATATTTTGGAGTATGGTGGAAAACACTCATCATTTTTATATCACCATAATGCATTTTTGTTGTATCAAACGTTACTGTTGAACCCGACTTGCAACCACCAAAGAAATGTACTGTTCCTCCTAATCGTACACAAGAAAACATTCTTTCCCAAATTTCAGGAAGCCCAACACATTCGACTGCGACATCAAGACCTTTTCTACCTTCTGTAAAATCTAGAAAAATCTTTTCAGGATTTTCGTATTTTTTCAAATCGATAATTTCATCAACACCAGCGAATTTTTCTGCCAACATCAATTTCATTGGATTTCTTCCGGCTGCAATTACTTTTGCACCTTTTAATTTACATAATTTTGCAAACATCAAACCTATTGGACCTATCCCAATAATTCCGACTGTTTGTCCAGCTTTAATATCAGTTCTTTCAACACCGTGAACTACATTGGCTAAAGGTTCACAAAATGCAGCTTTATCAAAACTTAAATCATTTGGAAGTAATAGCATATTTTTCTTAACTATTCTTTCAGGAACAACGATGTATTGTGCATAAGCACCATTTAACAAATCTAAATTTTCACATAAATTATATTCTTCTCTTTTACAGAAAAAGCACTCACCACAAGGAGCTGAATTTGCAGCAACTACTCTATCACCAACTTTAAAATTTTCAACATCATCAGCTACTTGTGCAACAACACCTGCAAATTCGTGACCAAAACCTGAAGGAATTTTTTTAATCAACACAGGATGACCACGTCTAAAAGTTTTAACATCTGTTCCGCAAGTCAATGCAGATTCAACTTTTACCAAAACTTCACCTTTTTCTAAAGGTTTTACAGATACTTCTTCATATCTTATATCTTTTGGCCCCCAGTATTGTATGGCTTTCATTTTCATTTATTACTATCCTATTTTTATATATGCTTTAAAAATTTTATTTTGAATAGTATCTTGAATAGCACATTCTATATTTTCTAAATCATATTCTGTTGAAATTCCATCAACTTTCACTTGTTTAGATTTCAACAATGCAATTGAATCCCTTAATTCATTTGGAGATGGAGAATAACTGCCTAAAATTGTAATTTCTCTATGATAAATTTCATTATTTGCAAAACCACTATTGTTTGGAGTGCTTGCAAATACAACAATTGTTCCACCATTTCTAACAGCATCTAAACCAACTTTTAATGTTGCATCTGCACCTGCTGTCAAAAATACGATATCATATTTTTGATGTTCGATATTTTCAGAATTAAAAGATTTTATGCCAAATTTTTCAGCAGTATTAATTCTTTCATCAATAATGTCACAACCTTCAACAATTGCATTTCTTGCTGCAACTGCTTGTCCAAATAAAAGTCCTATTGAACCCAAACCGACAACTAAACATTTTTTATTTGCATAATCAACAGCACCTCTGTTTATTGCTCTCAAACAACAAGCTAAAGGTTCATAAAAAGAAACTTCTACTTCTGATAAATTATTTGGAATTTTTTGAGCAACATTTTTCAAATGTTCTTCTGATAAATATACATATTCACTAAATCCCCCTGGGACAATATTTGTTTTCTTAAAGTGATTGCACATTGAATAATTTCCATTTCTGCAATAATCACAACTAAAACAAGGAATATGATGCGAACTTACAATTTTATCACCTTTTTTAAATTTTGAATCCGAATTAATTTCAACAATTTCACCAACAATTTCATGTCCTAAAACTGTACCTGCTGGAACTGAATTTTGTCTATATTTAACAATGTCAGAACCACAAAGACCACAACCATGAACTTTAACGATTGCACCTTTTTCTGTTAATTTTAGATTTTCTCTTTCTTTTACAACAATTTTTTCGTTTTCAAATTCTGCAACTTTCATCAATTTTCTCCTGTCATAGATTCAATTTCTATCACTGAACCTGTTGAATCGGCGGGACGCATAAAAACGTAATTTTTTAACTTTTTAAAATTTACGCCTCTCATTGCTCCGAATAAGGCAAGTGCCACTACTGTTGCAATTAAGCCGTATTCAACAAGATTTTGAGCTTTTAATTTCATATTGCATATTTTATCAGAAATATTTATTTTAAACAAATTAAAATTATTGTAAAGATAATTATATTAAATTTAGCAATTTTATTTCTCAAAAATACTTAATATACATGTGTGGTTTAATTTTTAGGTGGTTTATTCATGGAACAAATTAGTTCTTACAACGGTTTAAATGCTCAAAGTTTTGGAGCGATGAAAAAATCGCAATTTAAAGGTTTAGATTTGCTTTGCGTAAACACATTTAAAGCTCCGATAGAAAAATTTAATTCAAATCTTGATTTACAAAAATGGGCAGGAAAACAATTGGAAGGCGACACTTTCACAAGCCATTTACAAGCTCGTTCTAGCCGTGCAACTTTTGAAAGAAATTCAGCATTTAAAAGTTGGATGGAATATTTTAACAACACTCCTAATATAACTAAAGCATCTGCACTTGTAGCAATCTCTTCTATGTTTGGGGGACTAAAAAACAAAACAGATGATGTTCCACCACCTCTAGATACAGACGTTTTAGAAAAAACAATAAATAATTCTGAAAATAATCAAAACATAAACTTTAAGAAAGATTATATAAACAATCTTCAAAACAAATTAATTGGCGACAAAGAAGCACTTAAACATAGTTGGGTTTCAATTCCGTCAAAAGAAAATGCTCCCGAAGATTTTGAAAATAACGTTGCAAAATTAAAATTATTATCAAGTGGTACTTGGTGTACAAAATCAACAAAAGCCGAAGAACATTTATCACATGGCGATTTTCACATTTTGTATGACAACTACGAACCAGTAATAGGTATCAGAACAACAAATGGTTCAGTAAACGAAATTCAAGGTCGTGCAAACAATGCTGATATTCCTCTTGAATACTTGGATGATGTAATGACATTTATGACTAAAAAAGGTTTAGATTATGGCTTCGTTCAAGGTTATATCGATTTTGCTTACGACAAAGCTTTTGAAATAAATAGAATGAAAAAGATTTGTGCAAAAGAAATTGAAGCTAACGACGGTTATGCAATTCTTCGTAAATTCAATATGCACCCTGAAGATGTCGAAGGTGGAAAATCTTTGAGAACAATTCACGCATTTGAAAACGAAGTTACACTTGGTGATATCGGAATAAACGAAAACGAAGTATTTAAAGATTTAGTAAAAATCGAAGAAAATGCAATTTTCACAAATTCAAAAGCAACAAAATTACCAAAACTTGAATACATTGGTGGAGATGCCGATTTCAGAAATTCATCAATACAAGATATCAGCTCATTAAAAGAAGTTGATGGAAATGTTTATATTGCAGGTTGCAATTTAAGTGCAGATGATTTCAAAAATGTAAAAATCAACGGAGAACTTATCACTGGTAAAAAAATAGTAGAATAAATTTAATATAAAAAAAGGCGGTCGGTTTTCAAACCGACCGCCTTTTTTATTGTTTATTTCAATTCCTTATTCTGCCATAAATCTTTCAGTTAATAGAATTGAATTATTATTTCCGCTTCTTGCAGTTGAACGAACTCTATTCATTCTTGCTGCAATTTCATCATCCGCTGCTGCAAAACCTCTTGGAGTGAATTGTCTTTGGAATGCAACATTTATTTCTGAACCAAATCTCTTTCTATCATTTTCATCAGAGATATTAGACAAATCTAATGTTCCTTCGCTTGGAATCATATAGTATGGAGTATATTGACCAATATAAGACTCATAGACACTTGTTTCATTTGTTGAAGTTCTATCTGGAGTGAAAGCTCCTCCAACATAAGCTGTGATTAAGTTTGATTCACCAGTATAATTTGTTTCAGTCAAATTACCTTCAATAATTGCGTTGATTATATTGATATTATCAACATCTGAGATATTTACATCACCAGAGATATAAGAAACTCTTGTATCTGCACCATATCTGTTACCTTGAGTAACTATTTGATTTTCAAAGTATCCTGCATTATATCTAGCTTCGTTATAATCATAAATTGGAGTTTGACCTGCTGCTAGTTCTAAAATTGTAGGAGTTGTTGCTGATGCTTGAGAAGTTGAATTTTGAAGAACAACATCTTTTGCACCGCTTATTGTAACTGAACCAGATTCAAGACCTTGAAGAGTTACATTACCTGTGTTTTGTGTTGATAGAATATCTACTGTTGAATCGTTGATTGTTAAATCATTCATATTTTTAGCATTCAAGCTAGATATAATTGAATTTGTGATTGTTGAATTTAAATCATCACCTGTTAAAGTTGTATCGCCTGCAAGTGTTGATTTATTAATTTTTTCAACTGTTGCATTGATTGTATCTGCTGTGATTGTTGATTTTTTAACTACTTTAGCAGTTATATCAGCTTGAGTTGCGTTAATTTTTGAATTATTTATATTTTTTATTGCATTTGCTGTTAAAGTATTTGCACCTAGTGTTGAATTTTTAATATTATTTGCACTTATTGATACAGTTCCGTTTGAAACTGTTTTTAAGTTATCAATTGCACCAGATACTGCTGCTGTAATTGAGTCAGCGGTGATTGTTGAACCTGTAACTGAATCTGTTACAACTTTTGCAACTTTTGATGTGATATTTGAGTTTGCAATTGAACTAGAATTAATATCAACTTTATTTGTTGCTGTCAATTCGCTACCTACAACATCTGTATTATTATAAGTAATATTTTTTGCATTTACAATTGCATTTGATATTGTTGAATTATTAGCTTTCATAGCCTTTTTAGCTGTAATTGTTGTACTGTCACCATTAAATGAAGAACCTTTTACAGTAACAGCTCCGTTATTAGAAGTTACATCAGCGTTTTTATTAAATACTGAGTTATTTTTAATTGTAATTTTATTATTAGCAATCAAAGTAGCTTTTCCATTGAAAGTTGAATTATCAATAGTCATTCCCTTATTGTTTGCTGTAATATTTGCTTTTTTATTAAATGAAGAACCATTTACTGCGATAGCTCCGTTTGTAGAAGTTATATCAGCTTTTTTGTTGAATTTTGAACTATCAATTGTCATTGCATCGCTTGATGTTAAATTTGCAGTTCCTGCAACCAAGTTATCTACATCTATTGTTGTTGCATCTGCTATTACTGAAGCAATCGCATTTTGTTGATTTTCGTTATTGATAACGAAAGCTTTTGCATTATTGATAGTTATTGAATCTGATGTAATGTTATTAAGAGTTACATCACCTGTGTTTTGTGTTGCTAAAGTATTTACTGTTGAGTTTTTGATTGTTAAATCATTCATATCTTTAGCGTTCAAGCTTGATACTGTTGATTTTTTAATTATTAAATCGTTCATATCTTTAGCAGTTAAGTTAGATATTATTGAACCGTTTTTGATTGTTGTATCTAAACCAGTACCTGTTAAAGTTGTATTACCTGTCAATTTTGAATTATCAATTTTAGCAACAGTTGCATTGATTGTATCAGCTGTGATTGTTGAACCTACAATTGAATCAGAATTAATAATATCAACATTTGTCGCAGTCAATTCACTATTATTAATATTTGAATTATCAAGAGTGATATCTGCTGCGCTAGCTTTAACTTTGAAGTTTGATGTGTTTGTAAGTTTTAATGTATCTGCAGCTTTCAAAGAACTGTCATTAGCTATTTGAAGATTATTTGCTGTTATATCAAAGTTTGCTGTTGCGTCGATTTTGTTAGCTTGAATATTATCTAGATAGATATCGCCGTGTTTTGGATATTCTGTGCTTCTTAAAGCTCTGTGAGTTTTTAATGTAATATCTCCGCCATTCGTGATATTTTTTGCATCAATATATGTTCCGGCATCAACTTTTATATTTCCGCTTGCAAGTGTAATTCCATCAATTTGAACATCTGCTTGTGTTGAATTTATAGTCAAACCTGCAATATCTTTAACATTCTTCAAATAAGTTGCATATTTTGTTGTTGAACTTAATTTTCCTGTATTTGAAACATTTGTCAATTTTGCTCTTGTTGCATTTATGATTAGACCAGTAACTGTGTCATTTGACATTGTTACATCTGTCATTTTTAAGCCCCAATCAGAATTGTTTGTAATGTTTGCACTACCTAATGTTGTTGTGTTGATAGTCATATCACCTGAAGCATCAGCAGTTAATGAAGAAATATTTGAATTATCAATTGTAGTAATACCAGTTGATGTTAAGTCTGCAGTTCCTGCAACCAAGTTATCTACATCAATTGTTGTTGCTTTTGCAATTACAGAAGCAATTGAATTTTGTTGGTTTGCATTATTGATAACGAAAGTATTTGCATTATTAACATTTATTGAATTTGAACTGATATCATTGATATTAATATTATTTGTAGCACTCAAGTCTAAATTTTCTGTTGTAATTCCATTTAAACTAATAGCATCAACAGAATTAAGAACTGTTTGACCTTTAATAGTGTTATTATCTGTTGAATTAAGTTTTATATTTCCAACAGTTGTTTTTAAAGTTGTAGAATCTAAAGTTGAATTTTTAATTGCATTTTCAAATGAATTTGCACTTAATGTAGAATTTGTAAATGTTGAACCATCAGCTGTTATTTCATTAGCACCTAATGTAGTTTCATCACCAAAAGTTGAACCAGTAGCTGTAATTTTTTCCTTACCAGTTGCTTCAACTTTTTTGTTAAAGATTGATGAAATGAAATTAACAATGCCTGAACCATTTACAGTTGCTGTATCTGCTGTAACACCGTTAAGTTCAACATTTGCAGCAGCTGCTTTGATTGAAGTAAATCTACCGTTTGCTTTGATTGCATTTGTTGCAACAGTTGAAGTGTTAAACACACTATCAGATGAAGAATTTACAAATTTTGGTTCAACTGAAACTGGAGCGCCTGTTTGAGGATTTCCAACAGTTCCACCGTTTAATACAACTTTTGTTTTATCTAAAACAGAAACTGCGTTACCTATTGATATACCTGATGCAGTTGGAGTGAATGTAGGAATTGCTGTTTTATCTGAAACGTTTGATGCTTTTGCTAAACAATCAACTCCACCTTCTATACTTAAACCTAATATATTTCCAAGTGCTCTCCAGTTATTGGCTTCCCAACGTCCATCACCAAATATTCCTATACCTAAAAAGCCTTCATCAAAAGTAACTCTTTCTTTTTTTCCGTCTAAAATAGTATAATAATTAGTTTCTGATAACAAACCAAATAAAATATCATCTTCCTGAATAATAAGATTTAAATCAACTGTATTACCAGTTGCTAAACTTGTCCAAGTTTTTGTACTATCATTCCAAACAACTTCTTCACCATCAAATGTCACAACACTGCTTGTTCCGCCGTTATTTTTCCACTTATAAGTTGAATCAGTTCTTGTTGAACCTATCCAAGAATATTGAGTTTCTTTATAAGATTCTGCAATATCATCTTTTCTTGATGCTGTTATAGGGTTAGAAGCAAGAATACTTGTTTCAACATTTTTTGCATCAACATTATTCAACAAAACACCTGTTCCTTGAGCTTTTAAATCACCACCAATTTTTGTATCAGCGATAGAAACAGTACCAGCTCCTGAGTATTTTGAATCTGTGCCGAATTTGTATGATGAAGTTTTTTCAACCCATTTCATATCTTTAGCATTGTTTTTGATTGATGAAATCAAAGCATCATCGATACTTTCGTATACTAAGTTACCTTTGTTATCGTTAATGAAAGCTGTAATAGTAGAATCTGTAAATGAACCATATCTTTCTGTAATGTAATCTTCTAAAGTTTTTGTTGTTTCAGTAAGACCTGTGATTTCTGCAACATCATTTGATAATGCTATTGAACTATCAACAGTTTTTGCAATTAAATTTCCACCGATTGTTGAATCTTTAATGTCTAAATTTCCGACAACGCTCAAATCTGCATTGCCATCAACATCTATTTTAATTTTTCCGTCAAGTGCTGAGTTTGCAACTTTTACATCTGCTTTATCGCCTTTTGAAATGAAATGAATATTACCATTTACATTATCTTTTACTGCAATAATTGAATTTTCAATCCCAATAGAATTTTGATTTATTGCATTTGCGTTTGTGTCGCCTGTTGCAATATTATTTCCTGCAACAAAAGTAACGCCGTCTGCTGTAACAAGATTTACGTTTTTACCTGCAAAAATATCTGCATTATTTATTTTTATATCGTTTGAAATAATATTTAAATCATTTGCAACTCTCATAACTGCTGCGTTTTGAGAACTACCTTCACCACCGATTTTAATACCTGCAGAAGAACCAACATCGTTTAATTTTAATTGATTATTAATAAACTGAGCATCTTTTGTTGTCAAAATCAAAGAATTTACATTTGTGTAAGAACCATTTTCAAAAATCATACCCATTGGGTTAGAAATAATAACACGTCCACCTGTTGAAGTTAAGTTACCTGCAAATCTTGATAGGCTTGGGGTTATAACTCTATTCAATGCAGTCTGACCATTAATCATATTAAAGTTTAATGTTTGTCCTGGGGCAGTGTTTAGTGTATTCCAATTTAGTGTACTGTTTGTTTGAGTGTTTGTGATATTTGCATAAGTTCCATTTGAATTAATAGTTGCACCAGTTACGTTATTTAAATTTGCGCCGTATTGACCACCTACTTGATTTAATACTGTACCACTTTCAATATTTGCTAGTGCTGGAGTTCCTAAGTTAGCAAAAGCCATAAGCAAAAAACTTGCTAACAATTTCTTGTTTGATTTTTTCATATTTTCCTTCCCACAATGTATATTTATATTTATATTTTTTGTCTCTTCTACACGTTACTACAATCATACTACAAGATGACACATATACAATACATCTCAAGATTAATTTTTGCTATTTTGAGTGTATTTTTTACAATTCTTAAAATAGAACATAATTTTTATTTTTATATAATAATATTTATATTAGGAATTAGGAATATAAAAAAAGAAAAAGAGATTTTAGATATGAACAAAAAGAGTATTTTT
>JAZLGV010000094.1:0-30163 GCA_045616505.1 Candidatus Gastranaerophilaceae bacterium
ATTTTCCATCTTCATTTCCATGTTTTGTCTAATACAATTGAAGAATAAGGAATGAATAATGGAAGAATTTTATAAAGAAATTACACCTGCAAACTTCGGGATTGCAATAAAAAATAAAAAAAGTTTATTTTCAGATAAATCAGAATTTCAAAAAGTTGATGTTTTTGAATCAGATTCTGCATTGGGAAGAGTTTTAACTCTTGATGATTTGATGATGTGTACAGAAGGTGATGAATTTTTCTATCACGAAATGATTGCACATATTCCAATGATGAACCACAAATGTCCAAAAAGTGTTTTAGTTATTGGTGGTGGCGATGGCGGTACTGTTAGAGAAGTTCTTAAACACGATACTGTTGAAAAAGTTGTTCTTTGCGAAATTGATGGAATGGTTGTTGAAGCTTGTAAAAAGTATCTTCCTACAATTTCTTGTGAACTTGATAATCCAAAAGTTGAAATCAAAATAGAAGATGCTATTGAGTATATGAAAGATAAGAAAGATGTATTCGATATTGTTTTAATTGATTCAACAGACCCAATGGGACCTGGAGAAGGTTTATTTACAGAAGAATTTTACACAAATGTTAAAAATTCTTTGAAAAAAGGTGGTATTATGGTTGCTCAATCTGAATCACCTGTTGTAAATAAAATGGAAATTAAAAAGATGTATGATTTGTTGAAAAAAGTATTCCCTATTTGTTCAACATATACATCAAACATTCCAACTTACCCTGGGGGATATTGGGCTTGGGCTTATTGCTCAGTAGAAGTTGAACCTTTGTCATATATTGATGAAAGACGTTGCGAAGCAATTACTAAAACTTGCAAAGTTTATAATAAAGAATATCATTTAGCACGTTTTGCGTTGCCTAATTTCTTAAAAGAATTGCTTTAGTTTTAATTGAAAATAAATAAATAAAATGTCGGTCATTTATTTTGACCGACATTTTTTATTGTAAATTTTAATTATTTATGATTTCTTTGATAAAAATCTTCGATAAAACCTGTATCGAATTTTCCTGATACAAAAACTTCATCCTCAACTATATCTTGGTGGAACGGTAAAGTTGTTTCAACACCTGTTATAACAAATTCTTTCAAAGCTCTGTACATTCTGCGTCTTGCTTCGTTTCTGTTTCTACCCCAAGTGATAAGTTTTGCAATCATAGAATCATAATATGGAGGAATAGAATATCCTTGATAAACGTGAGAATCAACTCTTGCCCCAAAGCCTCCAGGAGGAACGTATGCATCAATTTTCCCAGGGTTTGGCATAAAGTCTTTTTCAGGATTTTCTGCGTTAATTCTACATTCTATTGCATGACCTCTTAAGAAAATTTCGTCTTGAGTAAATCCTAGTTTTTCACCAGAAGCGATAAGAATTTGTTCTCTTACTATGTCGATGTTTGAAATCATTTCTGTAACACAATGTTCTACTTGTATTCTTGTGTTCATTTCCATGAAATACCATTTTCCATCTTTGTCTAATAGAAATTCTACTGTTCCAGCGCCTTCATAGTTTACTGCTTTTGCAGCTCTAACAGCTGCTTCACCCATTTCTTTTCTTGTTTTTTCATTGATAGCAGGAGATGGAGCTTCTTCAATTAGTTTTTGGTGGCGACGTTGAATTGAACAATCTCTTTCGCCTAAGTGAACAACATTTCCAAATTTGTCACCTAAAATTTGAACTTCAATGTGTCTTGGATTTTCAAGGTATTTTTCTACATAAACATCTTTATTTCCGAAGCCGTTAAGTGCTTCTTGTTGGCACATTTTCATCATTGGTTCAAGTTCTTCGTCTTTGTGGACAATTCTCATACCTTTTCCACCGCCACCAGCGGTTGCTTTTATGATGATTGGATAACCAACTTTGTCAGCAAATTCTTTTATTTCTTCAACTGTTTCTACAATGCCTGTTCCAGGAGTAACAGGAACATTATTTTCAATCATTGTTTTTCTTGCAGTTGCTTTATCGCCAAGTGCATGCATTGATTCTGGAGATGGGCCGATAAATTTTATGCCGTTTTCTTCGCAAATTTTTGCAAAATCTGCTCTTTCTGACATAAAACCATATCCAGGGTGAATAGCATCTGCTCCGCACATCATTGCTGTTGAAATAATTGCGGGAATACTCAAATAACTTTTTTCAGTTTCTTTTGGACCTATACAATATGCTTCTGTTGCAAGACTAACGTGTAGTGCTTCTGCATCAGCTTGAGAATATACTGCAACTGTTGGTAGTCCAAGCTCTCTACAAGCTCTGATAATCCTAACTGCAATTTCTCCTCTATTTGCGATTAAAACTTTTTTAAACATAGTATCCTCTTCTAACTATATAATAAAACAAGTTTGAAATGCTAAAATAAGCTAATTTCAAACTTGTTTATAAAATTATTCAACATACATTAAAACTTGTCCAAATTCGACAGGTTGACCGTCATCAACACAAATTTCAGTGATTTTACCTTTTGTGTCAGCTTCAATTTCGTTCATAAGTTTCATTGCTTCAATTACGCAAATTACTTGTCCTTCTGAAATTACTGAACCAACTTCAACAAATGGTTTTGAATCAGGTGAAGATGCTTTGTAGAATGTTCCTACCATTGGAGAAGTGATTGGTTTCCCTTTTGATAGCGGTTCTGCTGCTGGTGCTACAGGATTTGTTTGCTCTGTAACAGCGTTGTTAGCAGGTGCTTGAACATTTGTAGAATACACTTGTGTACCTTGAACATTCTTTGATAGTTTAATTTCTTTTTCACCATCTTTTACTTGCAATTCTGTTAAGTCATTTTCTTTTAACAAGTCTGCAAGTTCTTGTATGTATTTTTTATCTATCATTCTTTTCTCTCCTATGTGAGAGTAGGTGGAACTAGCAACGATCTAGGTATTCGTTAGTTCTTGTATCTACTCTGATTTTATCCCCATTTGAAATAAAGAATGGAACGTTTACAACTGCACCAGTTTCTAATGTAGCACGTTTTGTTCCACCTTGTGCTGTATTGCCCTTTTCAGATGGAGGGGTATCTGTAACTTCTAATTCAACTTGGAATGGTAAATCTACACCGATAATTCTACCATCGTGAGACATAACTGAAACGTTCATGTTTTCTTTTAGGTATTTGATACCATCGCCAATTTGTTCTTCTGTAATGTTTAATTGTTCATAAGATTCTGTATCCATCATTACATAGTCATTACCTTCTTTGTAAAGGTATTGCATTTCTTTTTTGTCTAGTTGAGCTTTTGCAACTTTTTCGCCTGCACGGAAAGTTCTTTCAACAACTTGACCTGTTTCAATTTTTTTAAGTTTTGTTTTTACAAATGCTGCACCTTTACCTGGTTTTACATGTAAAAATTCAATTACAGACCAAAGTCCGTTATCTAATTCTAATGTTAATCCTGTTTTTAAATCGTTTACTGAAATCATAATAACTCCTATTTTTTCTAGCTTTTTTTATCAGTCTAACACAAACAAGTCATTTTTCAAATTTTCGTTACAAAAATTGCGTGTTTGTAAAAATTGAAGTATTATAAAACTTATGAACAAAGGACAAGTTTACAAAATTCATTCAGATTTTTATTATGTAAATTTTGAAAAAGAAATTTACGAATGTAAAATTAGAGAAATTTTAAAAAAGCAAAAAGAAAAGGTTTTGGTGGGCGATTTTGTTGAATTTGAAATCGTAAATTCTGAAACTAAAACTGGTGTTATATATAAAATTATTGATAGAGCAAACTATTTAACACGTCCTTCTGTTGCTAATGTTGAACAAGTAGTAATTGTTTCTGCGATTAAAGAGCCTGATTTAGATTTAGAACAATTAAATAGATATATTTGTTTTGCAAAGTATCATAATATTCCTGCAAAATTATGTTTTAATAAAAACGATTTATCAGAAAATGATGAAATTATTGAAAAAGTTTTTAAAATCTATGAGCCTTTGGGTTTTGAAATAGTCTTTACTTCAGCTCTTGAAGATATAGGTATTGATGATTTTGTAGAAATTGTTGGAGAAAAAACAACGGTATTTTGTGGTGCTTCCGGAGTTGGAAAATCAACTTTGATTAATAAACTTTGTCCAAATGCAAATTTGAGAACAGGAAAAGTTAGTGATAGAACAGAAAGAGGAACGCATACTACAAGACATTGTGAAATTTTAGAATCTACATTCGAAGGTAGTGTGGTAAAAATCATTGATACTCCAGGGTTTAGTAGCTTGAAATTTGATTTTATTATGCCAAATGAGGTAGATTTATTATTTGATGAAATTGCTAAATATAAATCTTCTTGCAGATATGCTGATTGTTTGCATTTGAATGAAAATGATTGTGCAGTTTTGGTAAATATTGAAGAAATAGAACCTTCAAGGTATGAAAGTTATGTGAATTTTGTGAACGAGGCAAAAGAGTATAAAGAAAAAGTCAAATTTAACGGAAGAAAGGTTGAAACTTTCAATAAAGAAAATCAAAATAAAAATTATGCAAAGATTTCTTCAAGAAAAAGACAAGCTGCAAGAAATACTCAAAAGCAAAATTTGTATAAAGATATAGAAGAATAAAGTTTTTAGATATATTTTAAAAGAGTGAGAGGATAAATAATGACTGAAAAACCAAAAGTTTCAATAATTTGTACGGCGTATAATCATGAAAAATTTATCGCTCAAGCTTTAGATGGTTTTTTAATGCAAAAAACTAATTTCCCTTTTGAAATATTAATAAATGATGATGCTTCTACTGATAATACTGCGAATATAATTAGAGAGTATCATGCAAAATTTCCTGATAAAATTAAGGCTTTTTATCAAGAAAAAAATCTTTGGTCTATAGGTAAAGAAGCTTCATTTGATTTTTTATTTCCAGAAATAAAAGGGGAATATGTCGCAATATGTGAAGGTGATGATTATTGGACTGATGAAACTAAATTACAAAAACAAGCTGATTTTTTAGATAAACATAAAGATTATACAGTTTGTTTTCACGCAGTAAGGATTTTCTATGAAGATGGCTCTCAGCCTGATTTGATTTATCCTACAGATGAAATGTTAAAAGGAAGAACAACTCTTGAGTTCTTAGATGAATTACAATTTAATTATATTCAAACAAATTCAGTTATGTATCGTTGGATTTTTGACAGAAAAGAAAATAAATTCGAGAATTTCTTACCAAGATATATTATGCCTCAAGATTGGTTTTTGCATCTTTTACATGCGCATAAAGGTAAAATAGGTTATATTTCTGAAAATATGTCAGCATATAGAAAACATTCTGGTGGATGTTTTTATGATTACAAAACTGCGCCAGAAAATTTTTATTTAAAACATGGAATTTCTCATACAAATTTCTTTTTACAGCTTGAAAAGACATTTCCTGAGTATTTAAAGTATGGCGGTCATAAACACACAATTAATATTGCATTTAATGCATTTAGTGTTTATTCAAAACATCAGAGGTTTGAAAATATGCAACGTATATTAATGATGTGTCCTGATTTTCTTGATTATGTTTCCGGTGCTCAAAAATAATAGTTGGTTTTATCTTCTCTGTATGTAGTTTAGGGTTTTTGAGGTAATCTTGACAAGTTGCAATTATTCGTCTTTTATAGTAAACTTTAAAAGCAAAATACGACTTTTTATATTCTAAGGAAAGAGGTAAAATGAGTTTTTCAAAATTTGAGCATGTAAAAGTTTCAGGGATTAGTGTTGTTGTTCCAGAAGATGAAATAAATATTTATGACGAAGCCGAATATTACGGTGGAAGCGTAAAAAAAATTGATAGAATGCGTAAAATGGTCGGATTTTGGAAAAGAAGAGTAGCCGATAAGACTACAACTCCTTCAGATTTAGCATTTAATGCTGCTCAAAATTTGATTAAAGATATGAATATTGACAAAAGCACAATAGATGCTCTTGTTTTTGTTGTTCAACAACCTGATTTTACGAATCCTGCAACTGCATATTTTTTGCACGACAAATTAGGTCTTTCAAAAGATTGTATTGCAACTGATATAAATCAAGGTTGTGTAGGTTGGGTTTTTGGTTTGCACATGGTTAGTCAAATGATTGAATCAGGTGCTTATAAGAAGGTTCTTTTGTTAAACGGAGATACTCCATCTGTAAGTATTGATAAATCGGATAGAAATTCAGCTCCGATATTTGGTGATGGTGGTTCTGCTACGCTACTTGAATATTCTGAAGACAAAATTGAATCTTTTTATAGTGTGGAAACAGTTTCTTCTGGTTTTGAAGCGATTATTCCACCTTTTAGTGGTGCTCGTTTTAGACTAGATGTTCGCAAAGATGAAGATTTTGAACTTTTAACAAAGTTAAGAAATGAAAAAATAATAATGCCAACCGGTAGTGAAGTTCCATTGCTTGGGGGATATTTAGATGGAATTTCTGTTTTTGATTTTACGATAAAAGTTGTTCCAGAAAATATTAAAAGTTTGCTTAATTTTGTGAATTTGTCACCAAACGATATTCCTGTTTTGTGTTTGCACCAAGCAAACAAGCAAATAGTTCAATCTGTTGGTATGGAAGCAGGCTTTGATGTGGAAAAAGTTCCATATTATGCGTTTGAAAATTATGGCAACAATACAATGTGCTCTATTCCGACAACATTAGCATGTTTAGATAAAAATATTGATAAAGAAAAAATGCTTTGTTGTGCATTTGGAAACGGTTTGATTTCAATAAGTTCACTTTTGAATTTGAAAGATACTTATATTTCGAAAGTTGAAAATTTTGTAAAACCTAGTTATGTAAAAACTAGAGATGAATATATTGATTATTGGAGAAAGAAGATAAAAGGAGAATAGAATGAAAAAAGCTGATTTTTTAGTTGCTTTAGAAGATGTTTTACAATTGGAAGATTCAATTGATGAAAATCAAAATTTGCTTGATTTAGAAGAATGGGATTCATTATCAAAAATGGCTGTTATGGCTTATTATAAAAAAACTTTTTCAGTTGAAATTAATTTAAATGATTTGAAAAATATTCAAACAGTAAGTGATTTAATTAAACTTGCAGGAAGTAATATAGATGATTAGTTTTTCAAAAGAACAAATATTTATTGTTACAGGTGCTTCTTCAGGTATTGGCGAAGGTACAGCTTTATTATTAAACGAACTAGGTGCGACTGTTGTTGGTATTGCACGTAATAAAGAACGTTTAGAAACAATGAAGTCAAAATGCAAATATCCTGAAAATATGTTTCTTGAAATAAAAGATTTGGCAGAAGATATAAATGCTTTACCTCAATATATAAAAGAATTGAAAAACAAATATGGAAAATTTTCAGGATTAGCATATTGTGCAGGGGTTTGTCAAGTAAATCCTTTGCAAACAATCGATTATAGTGAAATGAAACAAATGTTTGATATAAATTATTTTGCACCTGTTTTTATGGTTAAAGGGATTGCCGATAAAAGAAATAATGTCGGAGAGGGTGCATCTATTGTTGTTATTTCATCTGTTTCTGCATTAGCTAGGGATAAAGGACATTTAGTATATTCAGGCACAAAATCAGCATTATGTGCTTCTTTGAAATCAATTTCAAAAGAGTTACACAAACAAAAAATTAGACTTAACACTATACTTCCTTCAAACATAAAAACTCCAATGACTGCTTCTGATAATAATGACTATGAAATTTCTCAACAAGCATTATATCCATTTGGTTTTGGTGAAGTTTCTGATGTTTCAAATATGGTTGCTTATTTATTATCAGATAAGGCAAAATTTATTTCCGGTCAAGATTATGTTCTTGACTCAGGGGGAGTTATTTAATGAAAAAAGTTTATATAGTTGGTGGAAATGGATTTGCTAGAGAATGTTATCAATATGTTTTGTGGGCAAAAGAAGTTGATAAAGATATTGAATTTGCAGGCTTATTAGGTCATGGCGGTTATGGGCATACCGTAAATTATTATTCTTTGCAAAAATATTATAAAGGTGAGGTTAGTGAACATAAGTTTGCTGATGACGAGTATGTTGTAATTGGGGCGGCTTATCCAGAATTAAGAAAGAAAATTTATTATGATTTAAAAGAAATGGGTGTGAAATTTATTAATCTTTTTCCACCTTTTGTTAGTTTTCATGATGGTGCAGATATAGGTGAGGCTAATATTTTGGTTGCGCCTTGTTATCCAGGACCAAATTCCAAAATAGGCAATTGTAATGTCTTTAATGGAGATGTTGTAATAGGTCATGATGTTGAAATTGGCGATTTTAATTTTGTCGGAGGAAGAATAAATATTTTGGGTGGAGCAAAAATAGGTAATTCAAATACAATAGGCGTTGCAAGTGTTATTCTTCCAAATGCAAAAATTGGAGATAATAACAAAATTGCACCTATGAGTTGTGTTTATAAAGGTTGCAAAAATAACTGCTATATGCAAGGAAATCCTGCGTTAAAAGTTGGGGATGTTGAATAAATAACAGGAGATAGAATGTTTTTAAAGAATAGACCCAAAGAATTTGATTTGTATTCATTTGATATATTTGATACCTTAATTACACGAACAACGGCTAATCCTGTTGGAATTTTTTCTATAATGCAATATAAGCTACAACATGAAACTCGTTTTCAAAATATTCCGTATTTTGTTAAAGAAAATTTTTCTGATATAAGACTTGGTGCCGATTATTTTTCACGTCAAGTAAAAAATCCATTTTTTTCAAGTAGTAAAGTACAAGATGTTACCTTAATTGATATTTATAATGTTTTAAAAAATAATTATAATCTTTCTGATGATTTGATAAATTCATTGATTGAATTTGAATTAGAAACAGAAGAGAAAAATCTTTATCCTATTCGAAAAAATATTGATAAAGTTAAAGCTTTATATAATGAAGGTAAAAAAGTTATTTTGATTTCTGATATGTATTTACCTGCATCATTTTTGAAAAAAATATTAGTTTCTTTTGATGAAGTGTTTGAAAATATAGAATTATTTGTTTCTAATGAATATAATTCTTTAAAATATTCTGGAGATTTGTATAAATTAATTAAAGATAAATATAACGTAGAATATAAAAATTGGTATCATTTTGGTGATAACGCACATTCTGATTTTAAAGTTCCTAAAAAATTAGGAATTGATGCTGAAAAATACGATTATTCAAGTTTAACATCTTGGGAAGATGATTATTTCTCACATACGAATTTTGATATAAAAGGTCAAGTTTGTTTTGGAATAGCCAAATTGTGTAAAGAAATGAGTAATAATAAAACAGTGCCATATAATTTCGCTGTTTCTTTTGGTGCACCAGTTCTTTATTCTTATGTGAATTGGGTACTTGATACAGCTTTAAAAGAAGAAATAAAAGATTTGTATTTTATGGCAAGAGATGGTTATGTGTTGCAAAAAATTGCTGATATAATAATCGAAAAGAAAAATTTACCTATAAAAACTCATTATTTCTATGGTTCAAGACTTTCTATTAGAGTCCCAAATGAAGAAAATTTCGAAAAATATATAAATGCTATGCTTAATGAATTTTCTTATATTAGAAACTTGAAATTTATTTCTGAAAGATTGAATTTAGATGTAGATTTCATATTGAAATATGCTACAAAATTTGATTCAAGTTCCGTAAATAATTTGCTTTCTAATGATGATGTGAAATATTTGATTGATGTTTTTAATACAAATGAAACATTAAAAAATGTAATTATACAAAAAGGAAAAGAAAAAGAAAATTTATTAAAAAGGTATGTAAATCAAGAAATTGATTTTAAAAATAAATTTGCGTTTGTTGATATAGCTGGGACAGGGAAAACTCAAGATCTTTTATATTCTGTGATGGGAGAAAATAAACCAAATATATTTGATATGTTTTATTTATCTACAAATATTCTTGATTCTTCAAATTGTTTAGGTTCAAGAAAAAGGGCTTGTATTAGTACAGGAATCCAGTGTCCATATATTTTTGAATTTGTTTGTCGTTGTCCTCAAGGACAAACTCTTGGTTATGAAGAACATGAAGGTAAAATTATCCCAATTAATGAATTTGAACAGTTTGATGCAATTTTGAATTGCGGATTTGACGATTACATGATAGGGATAAAAGATTACGTAGAAAGAATTTTAGAATTTGAAGAAAAAAACAATTTTCATTTGTCATTTGCAAATATTATCAGATATTGGCATCGTTTATTAGTTACTTATTCGAATATTGATTTAGCAACTATAATTTCAAAAATTCCATATTCTGCTATTGGAAAAGAAAGTGACAATGATATATATTTAAAAGAATATTCTTTGTTTGAAACTTTATTTCTTAATCCAGAGTCTATAGAACTTTTTTGGTTTATAAGACTTGCAATTTCATCTGAGTTAGTTAAGAAAATTTTTGATTATAAATGTTCAAAATTGACTTTGTTTCAATATATAAAGGAAAGATTGCAAAAAAGGTATTTTAGATTGTAGATATTAGCTTTATTTAAAATGTTCCTCTTTGTTTAATTATTTCATTAATGTTTTTATTTGAAAGAACATCTTCAACAATTCCTTTTTCATTTAAAAATTTATTGAAAATGGTATTTATTATTTCTTCTTCGTGTTCTTTGTATATTACTCCCATTGAACAATCATCAATGAAAATTAAATCTTGTGGATGAATTTTTACTCCATTTAAATTTATCGGTTTGTTGATATAATCAAGTACTGCTCTTCTTCTGACATCTTGTGAATTATAGCCTTTAGAAAATATCGGGAAATTTAATGTTTGAGTTGCTATTTTATCTCTAGTATTACCATTTATAATAGCTCCTTGAGCACCTGCTCTAATAGCTAAACGTGCGTTTAAATCTCCAAAATATGCAAATTCTGGTAGCTCATTTTCAACTACGATTATATCATTTTCTCCAATATATTTGTAATGCTCCAGTGCATTATATATTTTAGTGAAATCTTCTCCTTTTTTTATTTTTCTTAATTTTATTGTTGAAGCTCTACCTAACATTTTGTTTTCTTTAATGTTAGAGCAAAAACCATTAATTATACCTCCACATTTTATTTTATATTTATTTTCAAAATCGTCTAAAACATCTGATATTAAAGCAGAAGTTATAAAATGTTTTAGTAATCTAAATTGTGATATTTCTTTTTGTTTAATTCCTTTAGCATAAGTTTGGGCAAAAATTAAATCTTCAGGATTGTTAACATCTATTAATTCTTCTAAATCTCCAAAAATTAAGTATGGATTGTCTCCAAATCTTCTTTGAGTTTTTTGCGCTGTTTCTTTTTTAGAAATGTATAACCCCATAGATTCAATTAGTATTTCAGGTAAATCTTTACTGTTTGGGATATGGTTTATATCATAAGTTGGTTTATGTTTTTTATCCCAAAAATAAAATTTATCTTTTTTCATTAATACGGCAGAATCATATTCATTTGATGATTTTAAAATTTTAATAGCATTATCTATTGTTTCAGGTTTTATAAATGGACTTGTGCAAAGTAATTGAACATAAATGTCTGCATCTGGGTAAGAATTGACTTCATTTAAAAACATTTGATGTCCATCAGTCTTATTATTTGCTAATCTTTTATCTCTTTTCATAAAATTTATAGGAAGATAGTTTATAGCATTGAACATTTCCTCTGATTCTGTATCAAGAAAAATTTTATCTATTTCTTTGCATTTTAAAAGTGTTTTTAGTGCTTTAACATATAGCATATCTCCATCTAAAAAACGCTTATTTTTATTTTCTATTCTTTCACTTGTCCCTTTTGCAGGTACAAAAGCATATACTTTCATATTTACCTCAATTTTAGTTATTTGTTTTTTCTTTATATGATTCTGTAAAGATATCTTTAAATATTCCTTTAAGACCTATTGGATTTACAGATATTATTTCTGTATTTGGATAGTATGTTTCTGCAAATAGTTTTAATTTTTTATAACATTTAATTGAATTTATGTCATTTGTTGCTGCATCTTCATTTCTAAAGTCAATGTTACTATCACTTCCGGCAAAATGTTTTTTAGTTGCACAAGTGCAATCTACTCCAACAATATAGATTCTTTTTGGTTGTGTATAAAGAATAAATTGCATCGCCTGAAGAGTTACTGTTGGAGGGTTTAATAATGGCGAAATTGAAATATCAAGGGGATAATACCAAGTTTCAGGAGCTATTCCTGCATTTGTTATATATCTAAATGTTTTATCGTTTAGAGGAATAATATCTTCTGGAATTTGCCAATCTTTTCCTAGATTTTGATCTCCTACAAATTTTATACAAGTATCTTTTCTATATTCGAAAAATTCTTCGTAATATTCATTTATTCCTACTTTATCTATTGTGAAAAGAAAGTCAAATTGTACTTTGTCTAGTAAAAATGCTCTGTTGCAACCAACATAAATCGCATTATCAATGGGAACGAAATCTTTCACTGTTGGTCCTGCTGCAACTAATACGACATCTTTACCTCTAAAAGCACCTCTATATTTTAAAAATGCTTCTTTATTAGTTATGCTTGCAGTTAGCATTCTTTGGTTTATGTATGATATTCTGCATATTGCTTTATTTATTAATTCTTCCATTGATTCATTGGTACACTCTGTCATATTTTCTTTCTTTCTGTATATTTTATTATTTGTATTAGATTTAATAATATCAAAAATAATAGAATTTTTGTAGTTAAATTTAATATAAAATAATATCTAAAATTCTTTCCATATCATCTTTGTTATATCTTTGGTCTATTGGCAGTGGCAAGATGTATTTCTGAAAATCGGCTTCAATAGATTTGCTATCAAGCGGTTGCCAATATTGTTCAACATAAACTCCGTTGTTGATTAAATGCTTTCTTAAACTTTCATTTTTTATCATATATGGGTAAACCATTGGAACATCAGTAGAATTTATATCAATTTGAATTTCGTTAGTTTTACCAAGTTTTTTGTGTAATGTATTAAAATTTTCTATTCTTTGTTTTTTGATTTGTTCATAATCAATTGATTTAAGAACCTTTTGAGTAAAATTAGACATTGTTTCAACTGGTTCATTTTCTAAAGAGTCTTCATTTGAACAAAAATCTTGATACCCAAATTTTGTGTCAATATCGAGTCTTTTTATTAAGTGTGAAACTCTTTCAAAAGATATATCTTGAGGTAAGTCCTCTTTTATTTTTTTGTTACAGAAAAGATAAGCACCATCTGGCACTCCTACAAATTTTCTTGCAGAATTAAAACTTGCTAAACCAATTTTTTCAGTAAAGAAACTTTGTGCGTTATCTAAAATTAAATTTTTATATTTTTTGGCAAGTTTTTTAGCATTTTTTGTGCAAATCCCAAAATAATTCGTGTATAAAATAAAATCGTCTTCATTAAATTCTTTTGAGGGCATAAAATTTTTATTTATATGATAAAAGTTTATTTTGCAGTTTTCTTTTCTTGCTGCTTGCCAAACAACTGGGCAAGTATAAAATGGAATATTGATTTCTTTAATTTTGTAAACTCTAATGATGTATCTTAGGGCGTTTCTTGCACAATTTAATTTTATTGAATTTGACCAATATTCTTTTTTTACAGGTAATTCTAGTCCAAAATATCCGCCAATCTCTTTGTTTTTAATTTTTGTCGTCATATTTGTTTCTTTTTTAAATTTTTATGTATTTTACGCAATCAGGACACATATCAAGAATCTGTTGTGTTTCTTTTATTTTGTTATTTTGTAGGTAGATATTAAATATAAAGGCTGCATATTTGCAAGTTTCTTCGTGTCCGAATAATTCGTTATATTCAGGAACAAATTTTTCTAAATTTTGGTAAAATCGTATTTCTCCAAGTCCGTATTTTAAATGGACTTGGTGTGGATTATCCATTGAATCTGCAAACATCCCATTTTCGTGTCTTCTGTAAACTGACATCATATCTGGCAAAAAACCTATTTTACCTTTTTGTGCATGTAAAATGTGCAAATACCAATCTGCTGGAATTACAGTATAGTAGCCGTATGGTTGGATTGGGTCATGTTCTCCAAATCTCCAACGATACATAACTGAATTTGTTTGCATAAAGTTTTTTCTTAGTAAATTTTTAAGCGTAAATAAACTTGTATCCTTTGTTGTTGGGTAAAGAAAATCAGCTTTTGAATGGTCTGTAAATGTGACTCTTACCGGATGGAAACATATTGAATAATCAGGATGTGAATCAAGAAAATCTACTTGCTTTTGAAGTTTTAAAGGGTCACAAAAATAATCATCACCTTCGTTTATAAGGACATATTCCCCTTGTATTTTTGGATAAATATAAATATCAAAAAAACAAGTTTTGCCCCATTGTTTTTCTGTTTGATAAATTGGTTTTATAATGTCTGGATATTTTGCCTCGTATTCTTTTATTATCTCAACGGTATTATCAGTCGAAACATCATCGTGAACAATTACTTCAAAAGGAAAATTTGTTTTTTGATTAACAAAATTTTCAAGAGCATCTCTAATAAATGCTCCATGGTTAAATGTTGTACAAACAATTGTTACTTTTGGTTTTGTCATTGTATTCCTCTTTATATCCTACTATTAATGCTAACATTTATTTTGTGTAAGGCAATATTGTAAATTTATTGATATATGTTATAATCTTTCAAAAAAAGGATTTTAATTTGATTAACGTAACTAGAACTTTTTTACCACCTAAAGAAGAATATGATAGATATTTAGAAGAAATTTGGGCTTCTAGATATGTTACTAATCAAGGTGCTTTAGTTAAAAAATTAGAAAATTCTTTATGTGACTTTTTAAAACTTAAAAATCTTCATTTTATTACAAATGGTACTGTAGCTTTAGAATTGGCTCTTGAAGCATTAGATATAAAAGATGGTGAAATTATAACTACTCCATTTTCTTATGTTGCTACATCTTCCTCTATTCTTTGGAAAAATTTAAAACCAGTTTATGTAGATATAGAGCCAAATAATTTTACAATGGATGTTACTAAAATCGAAGAAAAAATTACTGAAAATACAAAGGCTATTATGCCTGTTCATGTATTTGGTTATGCTTGTAACATAGAAGAAATAGAAAAAATTGCTAATAAGCATAATTTAAAAGTTATTTATGATGCTGCACACGCTTTTGGTTCAAAGTATAAAAATCAATCATTATTAAATTTTGGTGATATTTCAACTTGTTCTTTTCACGCTACAAAATTGTTTAATACAATTGAAGGTGGAGCTTGTATTGTTAAAGATGACGAAGTAAGTGAAAAATTAGAACTTGTAAAAAGATTTGGTCATAATGGTGATACGCATTATTGTCTTGGAATAAACGCAAAGCAATCAGAATTTCATGCGGCAATGGGGTTATGTAATTTACCTTATGTTTCTAAAATAATTGAAAAAAGAAAACAAATTTCTCAATTATATGATTCATTGTTGGGTGATAAATTAGAAAGACCAAAAGTTCAAAAAGATTTGGAATATAATTACGCTTATTATCCTGTGTTGTTTGAATCTGAAGAATATTTAAAAAAGGTGTTTGAAGTATTAAATAAAAAAAGTATATTCCCTCGCAGATATTTTTATCCTAGTTTAAATACTCTTAATTATGTAAACGGTGATTCTTGCCCAGTTTCAGAAGATATTTCTTTGAGAATTGCATGTTTACCTTTGTATTTTGATTTAGAACTTGAAAATGTAGAAGAAATATCAAAAATTATATTAACTGTTTAATCTTTTCTGTTAAAAACTTGAAAAATCGCAATTATTATTTTACACTTGTCTAGTGATGAAAAAATATATTGAATTAATTGAAAAAAAATTAGATGAATTTTTGCCTGTTGAATATCCAAATGAGATATTTGACTCAATGCGTTATAGTGTGCTTGCTAAAGGAAAAAGATTAAGACCTGTAATGTGTTTAGAGGCTTGCAAAATTTTTGGCGGTAATATTGAAGACGCTATTCCAACTGCCTGTGCTATTGAAATGTTGCATGTTCAAAGTTTAATTCATGATGATTTACCTTGTATGGATAATGATGATTTTAGACGAGGTAAACCAACAAACCATAAAGTTTATGGCGAAGCTACTGCAACTTTGGCTGGTGATGCGTTATTGAGTTTTGCACCACAAGTTATTTTGCATAATTCTAATAATTTATCTGATAGTACAAAATTAAAATTGATTGACGAATTTTGCCAAGCAGCAGGTGTTTATGGGATTATAGGTGGTCAAGTTGTTGATATTGATTCTGAAGGTAAAAAAATATCACCAGAAACATTGAACTATATTCATACACACAAAACTGCTGATATGTTTAAATTTGCTTTGCGTGCAGGTGCTATCATTGCGGGTGCAAATGATGAACAAATAAAAGATATGACAGATTTTGGACAAGCTTTGGGGTTTGCTTTTCAAATTTGTGACGATATTTTAGATGAAACTTCAACATTTGAAGAACTAGGAAAAACAATTGGAAAAGATAAAGCTGCAAATAAACCTACATATACTGCTTTGTTCGGAATAGAAAAAGCTAAAAGTGAAGTTGTTTGCATGTTAAATGATGCATGTGCTATAATCGCAAAATACGACAAATCAGAAATTTTTGAAAATATAATTTCTGATATTAAAAGAAAGGCTTTAGGAGAGAGTGACTAATATTTATAATACAGGATATGAAGTAATAATATCTGGCATTTTTGCCGTTTTGATTGCACAAACTATAAAGTTTGTTTCTCATTTGATAGTAAAAAGAAGTATTGATTTTAGAATTTTATCTACAACCGGCGGTATGCCAAGCTCTCATACTGCAGCCGTTGTAAGTTTATCAACTTCTGTTGGTTTGGTATCAGGTTGGGACTCTGTTGCTTTTGCTATTTCAGCAGGATATGCATTAATTGTTATGCAAGATGCTGCAGGGTTAAGAAGAGCATCAGGCAAAATGGCTGTTTGTTTAAATAAAATGATGGATGATTTTTATAAACACGAAATGCAAGCTGCAGGCGGTAAATTAAAAGAAATGTTAGGACATACACCGTTTGAAGTTTTTGCAGGTGCAATTTTTGGTTGTTTATTCTCATATTTTATTCATTTTTATTTTTTACCACATTTTTTTAATTAATCAGTAAACTTTATTAACAATTACTTTAAATTGCTTTGTTTTGAGTTTTGTCAATGCTAAAATAAACCTCAGTTGAGGTTAATTATTTTGTTTAAACAAAAAAATATATACATTTTAATATTAGGTTTATTTGTATTTTTATCTTGTAGTTTAAGTTCTTTAGCTCAAAACTATGAGAATAATCTGCTAAAAACTGATATTTCTCAAAATGCTTTAGGACAAGTAAAAGTTACTTTATCTACTAAAAAACCTTATAACGATAAAGTTATTGTTAATAAAAAAAGTGATACTGAATATGTCATTTTAATGCCTGAAACATCAAATTCTATGACTGCTGAACCTGTTACTAAAAATGCTCAAGGTGTTGTTTCAAGTGTTGATGTAAAAACTCAACCTTATCAAGGAAATTTAAAAGGTTATACAAAAATTACAGTAAAAACAACAAGACCAGTCGAAGTTGTTTCAAGTGTTAGAACTTCAACAGAAAGTGCGATTTCACAAAGTGAATACAATCAATTAATGGCACAAACCAAAAAAGCTCAACTATCTACAACTTCTGTTAATAAGACTGTTCAAAATATTGCAAAACAAAATGTTTCTGCTGCAAAAACTACTGTTGGTAAAGTTCAAAATAAAGTTATATCAGTAACAAAAAATAATAAAAATATTTCTAATGTTATTGATAAATCTAAAAAGGTTATTGATAAAAATAATTTAATTTCTCAAAAATCTCAACCTAAAAAAGTTCAACAAAAAACTGTTTCAAAACCTGTTGAAACCAAAAACGTACAAAAACAAACTGTAAAAAAAGAAGAACCAAAAGCAAAACCTCAAGAAAAAGTAGTTGAGCAACCAAAAGATACTACTCAAAATGAAGTTAATAATGAAAATGTTCAAGTTCTTCAAAATGAAACGCAAGAAACTGTTCAAGAAAGTGCGCAAGAAAATGTTTCAGAACAAGAAAATGTCGAAGTCGCAAACGATGAACCTGTTGCTCAAGCTGAACCTCAAAAAAGTTCTATTGTTGTTAAATTAGCACACATTATTGATTATATTCTTAGATTTGTTAGAAATAATATTATTTTAGCATCTGCTGTTGGGTTATTAGTATTTTTAATTTTGATTTCATTTGTCAAAAAAATGCAAAGAGCTTCAATTTCTATGAAACAAAGCATAAAAGCAAATATGAAGGATGAAAAAGCTCCTGTTGATTATACTGAAAATATAACAGAAGAAATGTCTTGGAAAGAAAAATTTAATACAGTTCAAGAACAAGAACAAAAAGTTGCACAATTACAAAAAGGAATTGAAAATGCTAAAAATGATTTGAATGAACTTTTTGTAGAAAATGAAATTGAACAAGATGATGACGAATTTTCAAGTGTAGTTTTAGGCGATGATGAAGAAGTAATTGGTGACGATATTTATACTGATGAAAGAAGTTCTTTAGTTGAGCAAGAAAATGTTTTAAATGATGTAGAAGAACAAATTGCTGAACAAGAATTACAAGAAGAATATACTACAGAAGCATATTCAGATATTGAAGAACAAGCTGAACCAGTTAATGAACAAATTATTGATGAACAATTTGAAAATATTGAAGAGGAAATAGAAGTTTTACCTAAAGATAATTTGATTTCTGAAGATATAATTTATGATGCTCAACAAGATTTAATTCCAGAAGAAACTATGGAAGCAGAAGATGTATTTAATGATATTTCAGAAGATGAAATACAAGAGCAAGTATTAAACTCTATGCAACAAGAATCATTGATTGATACAAATGATTTTGAAGATATGACGGATGATTTTTCTGATGGTACTTCAATTGAAGATTTGTTTGAAGAAGAAAATACGGAAGATAATTCTCTTGATAGCGTAAGAGAAAAATATGAATTAGAACAAGAACAAAGAAGAATTGAAGCTGAAAAACAAGCTATGAAAGAAGCAAAAGCTGCACGTGAAGCAGAATTAAAAGCTAAAGAAATTGCCAAACACGTAATTGAAGAAGGTGCAGTTACAAATTCTGTTATGAATATTGTAAAAGACGATTTAATAGCACAACACGCAATTAGTCAGCCTACAAATTCAATAGAAGAAGTAAAATATTCAGCAGATATAGACGATACAAAAGGTTTTTATTTAGTTGATTTAAATGGAGCATCTGCCTTGATTGGTCATATCAATGATGAAATTTTTGTTATTAAACAATTTGATAATATTGTTTCATCACCTATTAAAATTCGTGTAAATGAAACTACACCGAATGGAATTAGTTATATGGCAAGAGTTGGTTCTTTTAGAGGGGTTGTTGAAGTTTCTGATTATAATATGAAGTTATTAATAGAATTATAGTGTATGAGTAATCTTGATATATATATTTCAAATATAAAAAAGCATAAAGTTTCATTGATTATAAGATTAGTTGCGGTTATATTTCTTGTAACACTTTTAGGAATTATGGCGCAACCAAAAGATAATAAAGTTCATTTGAAATTCTCAACATGGGGTTCAAAATCAGAAATTGATATTATAAAACCTTTAATAAATGATTTTGAAAAAGAAAATCCTAATATAAAAGTTGAATTTATGCACATTCCACAAAATTATTTTCAAAAAATTCATCTTTTATTTGCGTCAAAAACACCACCAGATGTATTGTTTATAAATAATCAAAATGTCCCATATTATGCAGATGCAGGAGTTTTATTACCTTTAGATAGAAATTTTTATGACAAAGATTTTACTAAAAAAGCATTAGATTCACTTTCTTATCAAGGTAAGTTGTATGCTGTGCCAAGAGATATTTCAACGATTGTTGTTTATTATAATGATTCATTGTTTTCTATGTATAACGTAAGAAAGCCTAATGCTGATTGGACACTTGATGATATGCTCGCAAAAGCTATTTGCTTGTCTAAAGATATTGATTATGACGGAAAAACAGATTTTTGGGGAGTAAGTTTCGAAGAAAATCCGCCGTTATATTATTTGCCTTATTTAATGAGTAAAGGTGGCGGAATTTTATCTGAAGATGGTCAAAATATGATTATTGATTCAGATGAAAGTCAAAGAGGTCTAGAGTTTTATTCAAATTTGAGAAATTTGTATCATGTTGCTCCAACTGCTGCTGAAAGTGCAAGTGAAACTATGCTTCAAATGTTTTTACAAGGTAGAATTGCAATGTTTGTTTCTGGTCGCTGGGTTGTTCCAAAACTTAAAAATGATGCAAAATTTTATTGGAATGTAATGAATTTCCCAAAAGGTGAAAAAGGCAGTGTTGTTCCTTTAGATGCTTCAGGTTGGGCAATTGCAAAAAGTTCTATTCATAAAAAAGAAGCGCAATTATTAATAGATTTTTTAGCTTCTAAAAATTCCATATCAAAAATTACAAAATCCGAATTGATTGTTCCAGCAAGATTTGATGTCCAACAATCTGAATTTTTAAATATTGATAAAAATATTAATGATAGAGGTGATAATTTGAATAATTATGTCTTTTTAGACTCTATAAAGACATCAAAAATAACACCTGTATCTGTTGATTACAATGTTGTCTTGGACGAAGTTAAAAAACGCACAAATTACCTTTTTAACGTTATGAAATAGTTTATTTTTTCATTTCGTCAAATTTTGATAAATCTAGTTTTATTCTACCTTCTGAACCTTCAATATAAGATTGAGCGATGCCATAAGGGTAAGATTCCATACCAGTCAAATTACCTTTTTTAATTTCATCAGCTAGTACATCAAGTTGTTTTTGAACATTCTTTTGTACTGTTGGGTTTACATCCATATATTGAGCTAATGTTAGGCAATCTCTTTCTGAGTTGCAAGCTCTATGCGCAAGAATTAAGTTTGACATATTATCTCTTGCTGATTCTAAATATTTATCTTTTCCCACCTTGAATGTAACTTGTGGTTTTATGTGTTCAACTGAATAAACTGCACCTTCAACTAATTTTTGAGCGATTTCTTGGTTTGAACGTTCAAATTGAGTTGGATTTTTTAAATTTGAATATTTTACGATAAACGCATCTGCATTGTTTTCTGATGTTGGCAATGTTTTTGCTATTTCTAATAATTCTTTTAATTTAGGAGCATTTTTTGATGAAACATCTGCTGTTTTTATATCTCTTAAAAATTCTTTTCTTGCAAATTTTTCGCCTGGAAGATTTTTTGTAATTGTTCTTCTTGCATCTGAAATAATTCTTTTAATTTTGTTTAAATCAGATTTGTCAGCAAATTTTTCTCCTGCAACTAAAATTATTTTATCGAATACACCATCTTGAGTTTTTTGTAAGTTTTTGAATGCTTCAGGACGATAAGCAGAAACTGCATCTTGAATTGATTTTGTTGGGTTTTCTGCATAGAACTTTTTGATTTTTTGGAAAACACTAGCTTGAACTGGCAACATTCTATCTTCAACTGATGTTAAAATATTCATAATTTTTGCTGAATATTCTCTTGTATTCATTGGTCTGTATGCTCTATCAAGAAATTCATTAGTGATTTCTTCTGCATCTTCATAATTTTTCAATACATCGGGAGCCATTTTATTTGGTTCTTTTTGAGCAATTTTTGCTAGTTCATCTAAAACTTTCTTTTCAGTTTTGTTAAGTTTATCGATTACAGCAGAAGTTGAATTAACAAAACTTTTAATAGTTTTTGGAATCTTGCTGTTTGCGTACATTAAATCGCTAAATGTTTCTGAAGAAACCATTTTTGTACCGCAATATGGGCAAGGTAATGTTCCAAGTTTTTTTAATTTAATAATACCTGGAAGTTTTGCATACTCTCCACCTTCAAAGTTGATTTGATAAGGAATATATCCTAAAGGATATGATTTTAGTGGATTAGTCTGTGCATAAGAGTTTTTAACATCTTTTTTAGCAACAGATGTTTTAATACCATTATTACGTTGCATGTTTGTATATGCAACAGCATTTATAGAGAGACCATTCATTACCATATTCGTTTTAAACCTCGTGAAAAATTTTTTTGCTACTACTGATTGAAAACTGTTACAAAAATTTATAAACCCTAAAAATACCGTGCCACTGCCTATCGACATTTACAAACAATGCTTTGATTAAGAACCTCTCCACCTAAAAACCTAATACCCAAAAATTATACCTTATTGCTGCTATGTTTCCATCCTGACAAGGTTCGGTAGTTTCTGCCACTAAGTCTATAAATTTCAACGAGATTGCTAACCTCCGCCTTGCTCATAAAAGCCTCACAGCAGGCTCTGCACCTCGCAAAAGCGTTCGAGTCGAGAGATCCGCTAAGTCCCCGTGGAGCACGGCACTTTTATATTAACATGTTTGTAAGAATTTTCAAAGTCTTTGTTAACGTTTATATATAAATTTAAAGTGCTTTAATTATTTCATCGGTGAATTCGCTACAACTTGCATTTCCACCTAAATCAGCAGTGATTTTATTACCTTTTAATGTTGTATATAGTGCGTTTTCAATATTTTCTGCTACTTTGTTTTCATTTATATATTTAAGCATTTCAACAGCAGATAATAATAAAGCAGTTGGATTTGCTTTATTTTGTCCTGCTATATCAGGAGCAGAACCATGTACTGCTTCAAATACTGCACAATCTTTCCCGATATTTGCACTTTTTGCTAATCCTAAACCACCGATTAAACCTGCACATAGGTCAGAAACGATATCTCCATATAAATTTGGTAGTACAAGAACATCAAACTGTTCAGGTTTTTGAACAAGTTGCATGCAGACATTATCAACTAATATTTCTCTATATTCGATTTGAGGATAGTTTTCTTTTATATGTCTTACAGACTCTAAAAATAACCCGTCTGATAATTTGCAGATGTTTGCTTTTGTAACTGCACAAACTTCTTTTCTATTATTTTTTACGGCATAATCGAATGCGAATTTTGCTATTCTTTCAGATGCTGCTCTAGAAATTGTTTTAATACTTTCAGCATGGTCTGCATCTATTTGTCTTTCTATGCCTGCATACAAATCTTCTGTGTTTTCTCTTACTACAACTAAATCTACGTTATCAAATCTTGTTTTAATGCCGTCAATGTTCTTACAAGGTCTTAAATTTGCATATAAATCTAATTCTTTTCTTAATGCAACATTAACAGAACGAAATCCTTTTCCTATTGGGGTTGTAATAGGTGCTTTTAGCGCAATTTTATTTTCTTTTATAGAATTTATAACTTCGTCAGGTAATGGATTGCCACATTTTTCTACTGCTTTTGTACCTGCGATTTGTTCATCCCAGTCAATTTTTAAACCTGCTTTATCAATAACTTTGATTACACTTTCTGTAATTTCAGGACCAATTCCGTCACCTGATAATAATGTTATTTTATACATAATATCCCCTTTTCTATTCTATATGATTAAATTATACACAATAATTATTATATTTGTATAGAATTTCTATTTGTTGTATAATTATTTCAGTAAATATATTTTGGAGAATTTTTTAAATATGACTACAAAGAAATTTGATGTTCAAAGCAGAACAACTGAAGGTAATGTTTATTGCGTTTCAGATTATAACAAGATTTTAAATTATGTCCCAACAGTTATTGAAGCATCTTCAAAAGGCGAACGTTCTTTTGATATCTTCTCAAGACTATTGAGAGAAAGAATTATATTTTTAGGTGACGAAATTGATGATGAATTAGCAAATTCAATTGTTGCTCAATTATTATTGCTAGATAGTGAAAACCCTGAAAAAGATATTATGTTATACATAAATAGCCCTGGTGGTGTTATTACTGCAGGTATGGCAATATTTGATACTATGAAATTAATCAAAGCAGATGTTTCAACAATTTGTATCGGTGAAGCTGCTTCAATGGGTGCTTTCTTACTTTCTGCAGGTACAAAAGGTAAGAGAATGGCTCTTCCAAATGCAAGGGTAATGATTCACCAACCTCTTGGTGGCGCTCAAGGTCAAGCAACAGAAATCGAAATTGAAGCAAAAGAAATCAAAAGAATGAAAGACATGTTAAATGGTATGTTGGCAGAACATTCAGGTCAGCCTTTAGAAAAAGTTAAAGAAGATACAGAACGTGATCACTATTTGTCTGCTCAACAAGCTCTTGAATATGGTTTAATCGATAAAATTATTGAACGTACACCTGTTTAGTTTAATAATTAAATATATTTATTAAAAAAGAGAAAGTTTTTGGCTTTCTCTTTTTTGTTGCTATTATTGGGCTTTGAGACAATTGTTAAGATTTTGTAACATAAATAAAATAAAAAAGGCAATTTTTTAAAAGCAAAATACTTTATATATGTGTAAAGGTTAAGTTGGTTAAACTAAATTAAATCGGTGAGGTTAGGACAATGGGTATTCTATCTAGTACAGTAATTAGCAGAAGCAGTTTATATGCTCAACATAGAATAGAAGCTAGACTTCAAGAGCTTTCACAAAAGTTGATTGATATTCAAGAATACGCAGCAGCAATTGCAAATTCATCTACTTCTCTTGATACAATGGCAAATGTTCCAGCTTCAATGTTCGGTAGATTAACAAGATTTACAGCAAACGCAGATGCAGTAGCAACTCAAAATGCTCAAAGTAAATATTGGTTTATGCAACAAACCCAAGGTGCAATTCCGAATTTCAATGGAGATGTTCAATCTCAACAATTATACAATTGGCAATTACAAAACTCATTATTTGAAAATGAACGTAAAACTTTAGTTGATGCGGAAACTAAAAAGTTACACGCAGAAGAAACAAAAATTGAAGCTGAAAAAGCTCAATTAAAAACTCGTCTAGATTTACTTGAAAAACAACAAAAAGAAGAAAATGATAGATACGACAAAGGTTTACAATCATTCTTCGCTAAAGGCTAATAAAAAATTAAATTTAATAAATAATTATTGTTTTAATAATAAATTTTTAAGCAGATAATAATTTAAGCAGGTTTACTGCAAGATTATATTTGCAAAATTTAACCAAACCAATAACCAATAACCTTAGACTGTTCCAATGGGCAGTCCTTTTTTTTGCTATTTTTCTATGTTTGAGCTAGTATTATTTTGAACATAAGAAAAGGTAGGATTATGAGCAATAAATATTTATTAGAAATCGGTACAGAAGAATTACCATATAAGTTTATCCCAAGTGCGATAAAACAATTAGAAACAAATTTTAGAGCATTTTTCAATGAAAATAAAGTAGGTTTTGGTGATATAAAAGTTTATGCAACTCCAAGACGTTTAACTTTAATTGTTGATGGTTTAGAAACTACTCAACCTGACGAAGAAAAGATTTTAAGAGGTCCGATTAAAAAAGTTGCTTATGATGATGCTGGAAATCTTACTCAAGCAGGAAAAGGTTTCTTGAAGAAAAACGGCGTTGATGAAAAAGATGCGTTTATTAAAGATGATTATCTACACGCAAAACTTTTCATCAAAGGTAAAGATGTAAAAGAATTATTGCAAATTAATATTCCAAAACAAATATTTAAACTTCAAGGTTCACATTTTATGCGTTGGAATACGCATGACGAAAAATTTTCTCGTCCAATTCGTTGGATTGTGTCTTTGTTAAATGATGAAGAATTACCAATTGAAATTTTAAATGTTAAATCTTCAAAAGTTTCACGAGGTCATAGATTTTCTAAAACTAGTGTTGAAATCAATAATGTTGATGAATATTTTGACAAATTAAAAGATGCAAATGTTATTGTTAACCAAGACGAAAGACGTGAATTAATTATTTCTTTAACTGAAAAGAAAGCCGCAGAAATCGGTGCTAAAGCATATTATACAGACGATTTGCTAGAAGAAGTTACATACATTTGTGAATACCCTGTGCCTGTTGTTTGTGATTTTGATGAAAAATATTTAGAAGTTCCAGAAAAAGTAACAGTTACCGTTATGGCTGTTCACCAAAGATATTTTGCACTTTATAAGAACGATAAATTAATAAACAAATTTATTACTATTGCAAACTATGTAGGAACAGATTTTTCAAATATCAAAGCTGGTAATGAAAGAGTTATCATAGCAAGATTAGACGATGCTATTTTCTTCTTTAATGAAGATACTAAAAAACCTTTTGTAGATTATGTTGAAAACCTTAAAGGTGTTACATTCCAAAAAGGTTTAGGCTCTGTTTATGACAAAACTCAAAGAATTAGAACTATTGCTAAAAATATTTCAAATTCAATTGGTTATTCATCAGATGCTATTGATAGAACAGCACTTCTTTGTAAAGCTGATTTAACTACAAGTTTAGTATTTGAATTTACTGAGCTTCAAGGCTATATCGGTTCAGATTATGCTAAAAAATTCAATGAAGACGAAAAAGTTGTTGCTGGTATTAAAGAACACTATTTCCCATTGAGTGCAGATAGTGAATTGGCTGAAACTAAAGAAGGTCAAATTGTTGGTATAGCAGATAAAATCGATACTGTTTCTGCTGTATTTTACGGCGGTAAAATTCCAACAGGCTCATCTGACCCATTAGGCGTTAGAAGAGCAGCGCTAGGTATTATTAAGACCATAATCAATAAAAAACTCAATATAAACCTTTCTGAGCTTATCAAATTAACTTTGAGTAATTTTAGTGACGTAAAAGAAGATACAGAAAGTAAGTTGAGAGAATTCTTTGTTCAAAGATTGATTATTTTCTTATCAGACAATTATAAAAAAGACATTTTAGAAGCATGTGCAAATTCAAAAAATCCACTTGATAATTTGTGTGATTATGTTGAACGTGTTGAATTATTAACAGAATTGGTTAAAGATAAAACTTTTGCACCTGTTATAGAAAGTTCAAACAGAATTTCAAAAATAGTTAAATCATTTGAATGCACTTCTGTTGATAAAAACTTATTCAAAGATGATGCAGAAAAAGCATTATATGAAGAAATAGAAAAACAAGTTCTAAATAAATCAATGGATTACAAAGCTTTAGTAGAAGTATTAAAAGCGATTAATCCAGCTATTGAAAACTTCTTTGAACATGTTTTAGTAATGGATAATGATGAAAATGTTAAAAATAACAGATTAAGCATGCTAAACATTTTGAAAAATTCTTATGAATCATTAGCTGACTTTACAACTTTACAAATATAGAAACATGTGCTAAGTTGTTTATATTACTAAGTTTCACGAGAATTTAAAGTTTTGTAAACATTCCTTTAATTTTAGTCAATAATTTTTTTTAGCTAACTTTATAGAGATGTGAAAATTAAATGTGAAGTTTACAAATTGTAGAGGTAGATATGAACGGAAAATTCAAAAATTTAAAATTAGTACAAAAGCTAAAAGAAGTTAGTCCAAAACTAAAATGGTTAATGTTTGACCAAATGAAGGACTACAAAATTAATTCTAAGTATATCGAAATGATTACTTCAGATAGTTCAAAAGAAGTTAATTCTGATTCAGAACGAATTGAAGCAATGGTTCGTGAAACTTTGAAAAAAGAATTTTCTGACAATATACAAGATATGAAATCATTTGAATTGTTGGTCGATGCTGTAGTTCATAACATCAAGAAAAAACAGCTTAAAGCGATTGACGAAAGTGAAGAACTTGCTTAAATTTAAAGAGCAAATATAGATAAAAATAATATTCATGTGTAATGCGTGAATATTATTTTTTTGTCAGAAAAATTATATTAATTAAAATGCTTGCAAAAAAATATTTTCTTGATACAATAAAGTTACGGTTGACAGTCGGTTGAACGAAAGTTCTACTGAAAAATTAAAAGATAATTCTTTTAACTTGAAAATTAAATCAAAAATTGGGAGCGTAGCTCAGCTGGTTAGAGCGCATGCCTGTCACGCATGAGGTCGCGAGTTCGATCCTCGTCGTTCCCGCCATTTAACAAAAAATAAAGTCCGACAAGCGGACTTATTTTTTTGTCTAAAAATTTGCAAATATTCAAAATTTGTTTTATTTTTAGTATTATGAATTTTTTAGGGGTAAAAGATAGATTAAAATCATTATATATTATTGAATTTGCTCTTGTTGTTATTGGAATTATTTTAAGAGTTAAATTATATTTTTATAACCAATCATTTTTTAGTGATGAATGTACTTTAAGTTTTAACATTATAACCAAAAACTATTTAGAACTATTTTTACCATTAGATAATGTTCAAAGCGCACCGCCGTTGTTCTTAGTAATTTCTAAATTTATCCTTGATATATCGCATCAAGCTGGGAATATTTATACTCAAGATTTGGCATTAAGATTTTTCCCTCTTTGTAGTTCGATAGTAACACTGCCTTTATTTGTGATATTTTTGAACAAAATTACAAATAACAAAATTTTTATATGGATATGCTTAGCAATGTTGTCTTTTAATAATATTACCATTTCTTATGCTGCGATATTCAAACAATATTCAACAGAATTGATGTTTACGTTGATACTTTTGCTAATATTTTTCCATTTTGATATAAATAAACTTACTACGAAAAATTCTATAATATATTCAATTATATTTTGTATTTCTATATGGCTTTCAAGTATGTCTTTTGTACTTCTTGGAACTGGTGCTTTATACTTTTGCTTTAAATCAATTTCAAAAGAATACAGAAAAAATATCAAATCAAATTTAAGAAATTTAAGTATAATTGCCATTTCATTTATTATCAACTTAATAATATATTATTTTGGTTATCTAAAAGGTCAATTTAATTCAGACACATACGTTTTTATGCATTATTTTTGGACAAATTTAATTCCTAGTTTCTTTACCGTAAATAATTTTTCTCAAATATATGCAGATACATTGAGAGGATACATTAAAATCAATTTTATTCCAATGTTTCAACTTACGCTGATTAATGTAGTAATATTCTTTTTTCTAAATAAAAAATTAGATTTAAAAGCAAAGTTTTTTATTATTGTTCCAATTTTTATATCTATAATTGCTTGTTTTTTGCATATATATCCATTTAATAGCAAATTTACATTATTTTTAATTCCTTTATTTATTATACTTTATTTTCAATTTATTTATTTGATAGTAGAAAACAAGTTTTCAAAATTACTTGCAATCATTATTCTTGCAATAATGACTATTACTAAAATTAAACTTCCTACATCTTCAGCGATTTATTTTAAACAACCTGCCAGAAATACTATTGAATTTATTATACAAAATAAAATTCCTGCAAATAAAGTTATATTTACGAATCCAATATCTGATATATTTTATTATACAAATGCTATTTATAGCAAAGAACAGCCATTATTTTATGATAAAAATTGGTCAAATGAAAAAATGCCACAATTAATTAATGATGTAAAAATAGGTGATTATTATATTTTTGCGCCGTTTATTGATATTTATGCTGATTATAACACTAGAATTTTAAATTATTTAAAAAATAATAAACACATAAAAATACTAGAAACGTATTCATATTGTGATTATATTTATATAATTCATTTTAAGAAAATATCTAATTATTGATATCTTATTTTAATTTGCAAATATTCAAAATTTGTTTTATGTTTAATATTATGAATTTTTTAGGGATAAAAGATAAATTAAAATCATTATATATTATTGAAATTGCTCTTATCATTATAGGGATTATATTAAGAGTTAAATTATATTTGTATAATCAATCATTTATTAATGATGAATGTTCTTTAGGTTATAACATTTTAACAAGAAGTTATTTAAAACTATTTCTACCATTAGATAAGTTTCAATGCGCACCACCGCTTTTCTTAATAATTTCAAAATTTATTCTTGATATATCACATCAAGCTGGGAATATTTATACTCAAGATTTAGCATTAAAATTTTTCCCTCTTTGTTGTTCAATAGCATCACTTCCATTATTTGCTATATTTTTGAATAAAATAACTAATAACAAAATTTTTATATGGATTTGTTTATCAATATTATCTTTAAATAATTGTGTAATTGATTTCGCAGTACAATTTAAACAATATTCTACAGAATTATTATTTACGTTGATATTATTGCTAACTTTTTTCCATTTTGATATAAACAAACTCACCAAAAAAAATTCTATAATATATTCAATTATATTTTGTATTTCAATATGGCTTTCAAGTATGTCTTTTGTACTTCTTGGAACTGGTGC
>JAZLGV010000095.1:0-3710 GCA_045616505.1 Candidatus Gastranaerophilaceae bacterium
AGACATTACATATTTATCAGAAGAATATATCCAGTCAAAGTTTAATGAACTGAATCTCCGTCCGCGTAAATGTTTGAATTACAGGACTCCGTATGAGGTTTATTATTCCAAGGTGTTGCACTTGTTTTGACAATTCAAGCATAAATGGCAGTATTAAAAAAAATACTGCCATTTATGTTTAAGCTAATCTATACACACCAAAAATTACATCTTTAAATAATTTGTGCGATTTAGCAAAATAATAAATTTACATCTTTTTTTACAATATAATATTAGCAAGAAAATCTTTAGATTAAAATTTGCAATTAAACTAAAATACATACTAGTTACACACATTGCAAATGATTTTCTAAAAGAATAACTAAGGAGTGAGAAAATGAAAAATACTTTTAATGATAACTATGCAGCTAGCACACCGGAATTTCCAGTTACAAACTCTATCGTGCCTGCTTGGAATATGCAGCAAGCACAGGTCGTAAAAGATAAAATTGCTGCTCAACGAAACTACTGGAATATGTTACCGGTTTTCCAGCAATATGCCGCGATGAATTACCCTGGTCTCAATTGTTTTGCAATTTTCAGGGGGACAGTCTTAATTTTTGATGGAAAAAACTATCAATGTTCTGATGATGATGCTTGCTACCGTACGGTTCACAACATCCCTTGTATATCAACAATTGCCTGGTACACACCCAATCTATTGCCACAATTTTTTAAAACATTTTTACAACCTATAATAAATATGAATATATTTCACCCACTAATTCCCGCAATAACCCAATTTGGAAAACGAATTCTACTAGATGCCATTATATTATCCAAACACAACCTACATTCTGCTGATAACAAATTCCAAGCACTATCCACCGAAAAAAAATATTTGCAACTTGCAAACGCAATTAGTAGATTCCCTTTAATGTTTGATGAAATCACAACATTAAGAACGATTAATAATCAAATGCCAGAACATGCCTGCGATTATCTTTTTAAAGCATTGCATACAGTCGCAAATGGTGAAATAGAAAAATTTCTTGATTTAGCTGCATTCACTGCAAAAATAATGCTTGGACCAAATTTCCTTAAAACCGTTTTAGATATTGAACCAAAACTAACAATTATAAAAACAAATAACAAAACATTCATTACTCATCTTTTAACTGCAATATTTGATATTCCTAAAACAGAAATGTCAATACGTTCAACAAAACACTCTTCATCCATCATAACTAAATTTAATGAGCTAGCTGCCATATCAAATGGCAATTATCAATTTACAAGCAATCTCGAACCAATTAGAAATACACCCCTAGTTTATCATACAACTCTTAATAATTTATCAACAAATGACGGACTTAAAGCACTTATATTTGCCGAATCATGTGGAATTCATTTTACCCTTTGTAACAAATTTGATTCTCAAATTGAAGATCATAAACTTTTAAACAGCCTTGTAAATGGAAAAACAATTAACTTCAAAACAATGCTAGGTGAACAAACATTTTACTCACAATCTAGTTATGCAGTTATAGCTTATCCAAACGAGGAAAACAATACCCTCACTGTTGCAGATGAGTTATGCCTAAGTTCAAATATACCGGAAGAAATTGGTCTATTTGAGAAATATGAATGTTTTACTAAAGAAGAAATTATTTGGGGTCAAAATATACTACCATTAATAGGAATATATTGCCTTTTAAATAAATCTGAAAAAACTGAGCCTGAAAAACCCAAACTCTCTCAATTTCAGAAGTTTATAAACTTAACTTGCACATCCTGTAGTAACAATGACCAAAAGCTTAATGGTGTCGGTTTAAAAACAATTGAAAAAATGTTCGCACTATATCGGAAATTATTATTTAATGATACAAGTGATTTAAAAGTTACTGAAAATTATTTAAAGCAAAACGGGTACGGATACTTAACAGTCAAAAGTGAAAAAAACGCTGGCATTCGCAAAATCTGTTTAAGCAATGGCTACTCTGAAGATGAAGTGCTTACACCAAATGGCGGCAATCACCTTTACGGGCTCACAATTAAACCAAGAAATGAAGTTCTGTCTGCTATCAAAAATCTAAAATCCCAATATGATAATCAACAAAAAAACAAACAACTTTCCACTTATCAATTTAATAAAAAAATAATCAGATTAGCTAAACAGACAATTCGTAAATTACTGAACGAATGCGAAAAATACAAATAATTAATATACATTTTTAATACCATATTTCAAGTATTTTAAATTGTCATAATATAAAAACAATAATCATAAACACAAAAGAACTGCTATATATAGCAGTTCTTTTGTGTTATACCAAGTTTAAAGTATCAGCTAGTATCTTTTTAAAATTCTTACCCTTCAACAACAATAAATCAAATTATATCTCCCTTAATCAAGCACTTTTATGCATGCTTATGAAATATCTTTTACACATCCCCACGCTCAACATTATCTGCAATAACAAATTTTAAATCATAATGATTAACCCAAAATGCTCCACATTTTGTACAAACAACATCCTGCGTTACATTCCATCCTTCGTAATCAAATGAATCATAATCAAGTTCTGTTGAATGACAAAACGGACATTCATCACCCATAAAATATTTTAAATCAGGTATCTTTTTCTTTGCCATACTTACCCTCCTTTATTAAATCTTCCATAACATAAAGCGAAATTACCTGCTCACAACAATCTGCATATATTGCGTCTTGCTCAGCACTGTTTTCTCTCAATAAACCTTCCAATATGCCTGTATATGGAAGCAAATCATTCAATTCTAATTCATTTAAAATCTTATCATCTTCATACACAGATTTAATGGTATCAAATAAATCTTTGGCATATTGATACCTGCCATATTGATAATACACCTCTTCTGCCTGTTCTTTGGTAATAAAAATATTTCTGTCATTACTACCATAAGAAAACAAACAAGCGTCATTTTTATTTTTCTTTTCACACATAATAAGCCGCCTTTCTGACAGATTGACAAAGATTAATTGCACCTGCATCTTTACAAATCCCATACATTTTTTCCAAAGACAAAGCCAAAAATTCAACCAAAGTTTCATCTTCGGCATAATCTTCCTGACCGGATTCATGAAGATATGCGTGTATCAATTCATGTCGTAATGTAATATCTGTAAGATATTTTTGGTTCTGCATATCTCCTAAAGAAAATTTATCCATCCGGGCATCATGCACCCAGATGGATTTAATACTGTAATCACATAAACCGCAACTTTTATTCTTTTTTAAGATTGGATATTCCTCTAATGTTCCCATATAAATTGTATAGGGAACACCTGCCACATTAACTGTAAATGGCTTTTTCTTTTTATTCATAATTTATTACTTACTCCTGTTTTTCAGTTTCTTCCATTTCTTTTATTCGTCTGAATATATCTTTATGACTTTCAGAAATAATCTCACTAATATTCTCAATATCAAATGTTCCCTTTTTACAAATGTTTTCTGATACCCACTTTAGATATTTGTATACCGCACCATAATTTTTAATTTCAGTTACTGGTTCAAGAGGTCGTATAAAATATTATGTGTAAACCATCAAAAAAGTAATTGAAAAGAGAACCAAACTTCTTTAAGATTTAGTTAGCACCACAAAACCAATAAAGAAAGGAAGGTTCTCTTATGAACAATTATATCACAAATTCCCTCAATATTATCAATAATGGTGTTTCATTTTCC
>JAZLGV010000096.1:0-3412 GCA_045616505.1 Candidatus Gastranaerophilaceae bacterium
TCAGAAAAATATGAGAAAAATTTTGAATCAAACCAAAAAGAAGTAAATATTACCACATACTTTTTAATCAAGAAAACCTCGCAAATGGCGTATTTACGCTTGATGCGGGGTTTTTACCTTTTCTCAACTGTCAAAGACAGGTTTTTAAAATTCAAAAATATATTTTTTAAAGTGTTTTTTGCTGAATTTAATTCTGTATTTCTTTTAAATAACCCACTTATATTCTTAATTGTTGCAACGCTATCCATATTAGCAACAATTTTTACATTGTTTTCAATATAATTCCTGTTTCTAAAATTATTTTCAGATTCTTCACTAATAGAATACTTTGTTTTTCCATTCTCTGTATTCTCCACAAGACTTGTATTATACAATGAATTATACCAAGACTCTACTGTTTCCATTGTAGCTTTAGCAAATCTATTGTCAGCAAAGTCTGTGCCTTCAAATAGCTTTTTAATTTTATCTCTAAACATTTCAAGCCATTGTATTAACTTTGAGAATAGATTTCCCCTTGGTATCCCTTTTAATATAGGCTCATTTGCCAACATTAACTCACTTGCTACACAAACAACTTCTTCATAACCTAAACATATGTCAGTAGAATTATTAAGCATCATTTGGTGTCTAATCATTCCCTCTAACCAATCCCCATAATCAAGGTTATCTTCTGTTCTTTCGTACATTTCAGTTAAAACAAGTTTTACGTACTCTCTATAATCTTCTTTATTTTTGTCTGCCATCCTGCGATACTAAAAATTTTGCAGATATAGTTTAAATCAAAATTTGTAAGTTCATTGTCAAATGTATTTTTCAAAGCATGTAAATATAACATCAAAAATTTTTAAAAAAAACAATATAAATAACACCTTCATGATTAACTAATCAAAAAGGTGTTATTTTTTATATTCACGATAGGAGAAAAGATATTGTTTATTTGCTTTTTCTAACTTTTTCAATTTGTTTTATAACAACCTCTGCATCGCTACACGGTAGGTCAAAATCATCAAATTTTCCAATGTATTCGACCTCTTTATATTTTTGGCCATCATATTCAAGTCCTTCTTCAGTTCTACCACGTGATGTTTTGCTGTATGGAGTAAAGTTTGATTCTGCCTCTTCCCTTGTGAATTCATCGGAATCGAAAAATATTCCTTCTTCTGCACCATTTTTCTTTGTTCCTTTAAATATATATCTCATTTTTTTACCTCCTCATATTATCGAATTCTTCATTTTCTTCAACAATATTATCTCTAGATATGCTAGTTTTGTAACCGCACTCTGTACATTTCCAAACATAATGATGGTCATCAAAACCTGGTTGGCTATTTAAATGTGCGTCGCATCGATCACACCACCAATCAATTCCTATAAATCTTTCACTCATATTTAGTTAGTCTCCTTCCATAGTTCTATTTATGTCGCATACTGTAACTTCTTTGATTTTTAGTAATATTTTTCACCTTACAATCAGATCTCATATCACGGCCATCAGAATGTCTAATTGCGCCAGATCCGATTTTGTTTTCAATTTTTTCAATTTTACTTCTTCCTGTAAAAAATAACATCATATCTTTTTCACCTCCTTCTTTTCATTTTCTATTTTGATTTTTGAAGCATCTTTTAAACCTGATTTTTTTGCCATTATTTCATTATTTTTCATTTCTGTTAGCAAAGTACATAATCTTATGCGTTCTTTAGTGTTCATTTTTTTCTCTTTCTTTTTTGTTTTATTTTATGATTAAATTATAAGTCTCATAATTTCTAAAATATACATTCACAATATCGAAATAGCATGCTAAATTTCACATAATTTGTAGAATTAAACGATCTTTTTAGTTATAATAGTATTAATATATACAGGAGTTTTATATTATGGGGAGAAAATCAACAAAAGAAAATAAAAATATTTATCAGCTAGCTCGCGATGAATTAGAAATGACTCGAAGTACTGTAGAGGATAAAACAAATGGTTTAATAAGTGCAAGCAGGCTAGAAAAATTAGAGAATGGTTTGTTGCAAATACAGCCATCAGATGTTATGACTATGGCCGAACTTTATGATAAACCCGAGCTTTGTAATTATTATTGTACAAAAGAATGTGAAATAGGTAAGAAATTCGTTCCAATAGTTGAAACAATTCACGACTTACCTCAAATAACTTTAGAGATTTTAGCTAGCCTAAATGCAATAGACAAGGAAAAAGACAATTTAATAGATATTTCCGCCGATGGAGAAATATCTGATAATGAAAAAGAATCCTTCATTAAATTCTATGAACACCTCAAAGAATTATCCTTTGCAATTGAAGCATTAAAACTTTGGACTGAGAAAAATATGAACATATAATTAAAATGAAAATATTCCTTTTAGATTATTTTTTGTTATTTAATTTTATTACACTTATTCCTACTTAAATTTTATCATTTTTATTTTTTACATAATGACACGCATGTCAGGTTTATAAAATTATTTATAAAAAATAAACAGCCTATATAGCTGCTTATTTTTCATAATGATTTTTACATGAGTAAATAATTAAATTCTTATTTTCATCTAAATTATATGTTAGCCTATGTTCATCATTTATTCTTCTACTACATACTTTTCTAAATTTTAATGGTTCTGGCTTACCTATTCCCTTTAAAGGTCCATCTCTTTCAATACTTTTTATTAAATCATTTATTCTTTTAACTACTTTCTTATCTTCTTGTTGCCAATCTTTATATTGTTGCCACGCTGTTGGTGTAAAAACAATATTCATTATTCATAATCTCCTAATTCTTTAATTGTCTTCAATATAAATCCGCCTGAAGCAGCTTCAGAAATAGATTGATCAAGCATTTCAAGATATTCTGCATTTCTTTTTGCTTTCATTATTTCATTATATTCATTTTCTGACATCATAACAACATTTTCATTTTTTGGTCTTGAAACAATTATTGTTTCGCCAGTATAAACTCTATCACAAATTGATTTAAAGTTTTCTCTAACATCCATACTTTTTACTGCTTGCATACTAACACTCCTTTCAGAAATTCGTATGTTTTTTCGTACTTTTATTTTATGTCTTTATTCTATGCTTGTCAAATACTAACCGTAATGTGAAATTTTAAATTCCATCATTTTAACCCAAGTGGCCCATTTCCCTCCGCGCCAATATGTACTAGCATTTATTTTTTCATTCAAAAACACCCTGCAGTTGCAAGGTGTTTCTATAAAATATTGTTTATATTATGAATTTATTATGCTTTAACTTTGCCACGAAGTCCATCTATCTTTTCTATAGCTAGTCCAGTTAATTTTGATATTTGCTCATTAGAAAAAGAGCCATCATTTATCATATTTGTGGCAATTCGAATCATATTTTGCATTTGGCCTTCTGCCAAACCTTCTTCTCGGCCTTCTGCCA
>JAZLGV010000097.1:0-3083 GCA_045616505.1 Candidatus Gastranaerophilaceae bacterium
CTCTTTTGCAAGTTCAGAAGTTGAATCTGCACAGATAATATTCACATCTGTAACAAGTTGTTTTGGAGTAAATTTTTCTGAAACGCTTTCGGCTAGTTCGTCTTTCAACTCAACGCCGATACAACGTCTTTGCATATTTATAGCTTCAATACCTGATGTTCCTGAACCAAAGAACAAATCAAGCACTACATCGTTTTTCTTTGTAAATCTTTCATAAAGTTGTTGAGCAACTTGTGGAATATAATTTCCGTGATAATCATTTGAATGACCGTGTTCTTTTAAACGACTTGGGAAAGTCCAAAGTGTATTTGTAAACACGTGTGCATAATCTCTCCACTTATTCAAATTAATATCGCTATATTTTGTAGTTTTAATAGCGTTTTTATCAACTACTTTTAAATCAGCTTTTGATTTCTTTTTAGTTTTTTTCACAACTTCAAGTGAAGCTGGAATACTATTTAAATCTTCTTTTGCAAATCCTTTTGCCATAAACGTATAATCTCCTTTTTTACATTATCAGTATATGAGTTTTTTTAAATATTGTAATCATTAATTTATATGAAATTTGAATAAATACTAATATGCGTTGTATAATCTTTTTATGAGGATAAAACAACTATCAAAACATTTAATAAATCAAATTGCAGCGGGGGAAGTTATAGAAAGACCTGCCTCTGTCGTAAAAGAATTGGTAGAAAATTCAATTGACGCAGGAGCAACAAAGATTTCTGTTGAAGTTTCAAACGAATGTAGAAACTTACGCATAGCAGATAATGGTTGCGGCATACATCCTGACGATATTTTGCTTGCTTTTTCAAAACATGCGACAAGCAAAATCGAAACAGACGAAGATTTGTTCAATATCGCAACTCTTGGTTTTAGAGGTGAAGCCTTATCAAGTATAATTTCTATCGCAAAAGTTACTTGTACGACAAGACCAAAAGAATTTGATTATGGAACAAAAGTTGAATGCGAAAATTCTAATGTCAAACAATCAAAAACAGGTTGTGCAGTTGGAACAATTATGAATGTTGAAAACTTGTTCTACAACATTCCAGCTAGATTAAAATTCTTAAAAAGTTCAAAGACCGAATTTGCATACATCCAAGAACTTATGCAAAATCTTGCACTAATCAATCCTAATATTGCTTTTGAAGTAAAAAATGACGGAAAAGTTATGCTAAAAACCTCTGGCAACGGAGATTTGACACAAACTTTAAAAGAGTTATATTCAGGCGATATCGCAGACAAAATGAAACCTGTACTAAAAACAGATGAAATTTCAGGATTAAAAATTTCAGGATTAGTTAGCACACCTGATTACACTCGTTCAAGCAAAAAAGATTTTCATATATTCATCAATTCAAGAACTGTAAAATGTCCAATATTTATGAAATCAATCGATACAGCATACAAAAACATGCTAAGCATTGGCAAATATCCTTTTGTAGTGCTAAACCTTGAAATTGCACCGACAGAAGTTGATGTAAACGTACACCCTACCAAAAAAGAAGTGCGTTACAAAAACACAAACCAAATTTTTAATTTCATATATTCTGCAATAAATTTGGCACTTTCACAAAGTTCATTCAAAGAAAAAGAGCCTACATACAATAACAATAGTTTTAAAGATTTTCAATCTTCAAATAACCAAAATGATGATGTGTATGTAACAGACGAACAAACAACAAACCTAAATCTTTTCAATACGAGAGAAAGTTTTTCACCAGAGCCAAAAGACAATGTTCAACCAGTATATTACAACAGGGACAAATACACTCCTGATAACTCAAGTTATGTTGAAGTTGAAGAAGAAGAACAAGACAAAATCATAGGTCAGTACAAAAACACTTATATTTTGATTGAAAAAGAAAACGGATTAGAAATAATCGACCAGCATATTGCAGAAGAAAGATATATTTATGAAAAGTTAAAAGCACAAAAAGAAATAACTTCGCAACTATTGATTATTTCAGACATTCTTGATGTTTCTATGACAGAAGCTGAATTATTAAAACAACACAAAGAAAAGTTAGAAAAATTCGGATATGGCATAGAATTTATGAAAGACACACAAATAATTTTCAAAAAAGTTCCTGCAATGCTTTCGCAGACACCTGTAAAAGAACTTTTAACAGATATTTTAGAAAACATATCAAGCGACCTTGATGGACTAGAAGAAAAAATACTTATAATGACATCTTGCAAATCAGCAGTCAAAGCAGGTGAAAGACTAGATATGTTTAGAATGAAACAAATTATAAAAAACTGGAGAACTTGCGAGTTTCCATACACTTGTCCACATGGAAGACCTATTTCAAAAATAATAGAACACAAAGATATAGCAAAATTCTTTGAAAGAAACAAATAAAGCTACTTTTTAGGTTTTATAATTTTTGACAAAACTTTTGTTGTTTTTTTAGTTTTTTCTTTTTTCTTGTCTAATTTTTTATCATCAATTTTTTGGATAGAACAAGCAGCACCTGTCATCACTTCATCAACTTTGCAAACTGAATAAGCAGGCGAAGAAAGAAAACTAAAAAATAATACCACTACACAAATGTTTTTCATACAAAAACATAATAATTTATTTCGCAGAGAAAAACATTAGAAAAAAGAAGTAAAAAAAATAATATTAAAGAATGTAGAAAATATTTAATTTAGACTAATTATCTTTCTTCAATTCATTTACAAGTTTTTCTAATTTTTTAATTTTCATTTCTTGTTTAGAAACTCTTCTTTCTAAAACAAATTGACGTTTTTCAACAGCACGCAAAGAATCATCCAATTCTAATATTGCATTAAACATTGCAAAAGTAATAAATTCATTTTTTATACCAATATGACCATCACTATCAATCAATGTTACGGCTTCTGGCATAACTTTTTTAACATCTTGTGCTATCAAGCCTGCACGCATTACTTTATCTTCATCATTCTTAAATGAGAATAAATAAGTTTTCAATTTACGTAATTCTTTAATACCTCTGTGATACAAACCTTTTACATTTTTCAAGCCCAAATCTGAACTTACTGCTGTACCACCAACTACAAGAGTTGAACCAGATTCACCTAATACTATT
>JAZLGV010000098.1:0-4521 GCA_045616505.1 Candidatus Gastranaerophilaceae bacterium
GAAAAACAAAGTTGCACCTCCATTCAGACAAGCAGAATTTGATATTATCTTCGGAAAAGGTATTTGCAAAATTGGTAATATTTTAGATGTTGCAGTAAACTTTGATATTATCAAAAAAGCAGGTGCTTGGTTTAGTTATAATGATGAAAAAATTGGTCAAGGTCGTGAAAAATCAAAAGAATTTTTAGAACAAAATCCTGAAATTTTAAACGAAATTGAAGAAAAAATCAGAGAAAAACTTGCTGAATAATATTTAAAATAAAATAAAAAATAAAAAGACTAAAATGAAAATCATTTTAGTCTTTTTTATAGTTGTTACCCTTGACAACTGGCATTATAACTTTTAAAATAAATAATAATAGAAAGGAAGTTTTATGTTAAAAAATAAAACTAAAGAAAATAGTAATCATATAAAACTTCCAAAGAAAAAATTATTTGCTTTTACACTTGCAGAAATATTATTAGTTTTCGCTTTTATTGGTGTTATTGCAACAGCATATACAGTAGATTCTCGTTCAAAAGTTGAAACAATTCAAAATAAACTTTTAATCTACAACCTTTTTAAATCACTTGATTTAGCTTCAAGAGAAATAGCAAGAACAAATAGTGATGTTGTACCTGATGACGGAGTAACTTTTTGCAACAATTTAGCAGATATAATGAACACTGTTGGAGAAGTAAAATGTGACAGTAGTTTAGTAAATTATGGAACAGATTTTACAACTCCTAATTTTGTTGCTTCTAACGGTATGAGATTTTATAATGTCGCAGCTGCTCCTACTGCAGATATTTCAGATGCAAGTAAACTTATTTCAACTTCAGAACTTCAAGCAATACACGAATTAGCAACAAATAAAGCAAATTCAGAAATAGACGGTGTAATGAATGTAATAGCTTCAGAAGCTGAATCATCAGCTCGTTCAAGACTTCCTGCGAGAAACTATAATGTAACTACTAAATATGAAAAATATAATACTGCAGATCCTCAAATGATAACTGCAGAAAATGGTTCTTATTATGTTTATTTCTATAATTATAGTGCAAAATATGAACACGAAGGTAGAGAACTTTCTGCCTCAAATGAAAAAGTATATAACAACGATTTAATGTGCTATGAAATTATAAACGCTCTAAATGAAAAATTTTTTCAAGATATGGGAAGTGCAACATACTGTTCAAATATAAAAAACGTATATAACGAAACTGTAGCTGCTAGCTCAACTAGCAACTACAATGCTCTTAAAACATTAATAGACGATTACTATGAAAAAAAAGAAAGCAAAGAAATAAATGATGCTATTAATGAAGCAAAGTCTGATGGAAGAAAAATGCAAGAAAAAGAAAAATTATACCAAAAATACTATAATCAATATTATCAAAGCAAATTCAAAGAAAAAATTGGTTCATTACCTACTGTTCATAACATTTATGTAGATATAAACGGAAGTAGAGGTAAAAGTGTATTAAACGAAGATGTATTTTTATTTATAGTAAGACGTGACGGAAAAGCTTTACCTGCAAAAAATTCTGATCTTTCTAATACAACAAATATTATCAGTGCAAGATATTTTGCAAAAAACAATACACCTTTATCTGATAAATTAACATTTAGAGCAGCTGCATGTAGCACCGCAACTTTTGCAGAATCAGATTATTCAACTAACGGTTATTGTGAAGGTTACAGCGTTGATACATCTAATTGTCCAAGAAAAAATGCTTGTTATTACAAAATCTCTCAACCAAAAAGTATGTGGTCTTTATTCTAATTTAACAAAATTAGTCTAAATCAATAGGTTCTCTTTGGATTTTGTCTATTGCTTCTCTTGCTGTAAACACCAATGATTCAGGGACATTTGATATTGTGCAAAGTTGTCTTAAAACATCTACTGTACGTTTAAAGGCTCTTACAATATCGCCTTCGCCCATTTCAACTTCATCAATGATACTTTCCCATTCAGCACCATTAACCCACATTTCTATCAATGCTGAAAAATAAGAATTTATATACATTGGAGTTTCCAAATTTTGTTCTTTTTGAGCTCTTTCAATATTTCTTTTTATATCTTTAATTTTGTTTAAAGTTTTTCTTACTTGTTGAGAAATTGGCAAATGTGGTAAATTTTCTACACGCAAATCTTCTGTTGTTATAGCGCAAATTACACTTGCAAGCTCTGCTGGTGCAAGAACTTCTAATACATTTGATTTTATAATCTCTGCAATAAACAATTCGTTTTCTGCTCTGATTTGAGAGGTCATTACACCGATTTCTGTCGGATAATCATCTTTTAAATAACCGAAATTTGTCAAAACTGCTCTATGAGCCAAAAATTTATTCCAAAAAATATCTCTTTCAATTTCAATTAATTTTTCTAATTTTTTTTGTTTAACCAAATATCTATCTAATACTTCAATATGTTTCATGTGTTTTTTAAACAATTTACAAGTATCACACGGATAATCGTGCATTTTATGCAAAAGAGATTTTGTTTCTTCACCAAATTTTATAGCTTCTTCTGATAAAGGTCTATGTTTTCCTTTTTCTTGTTTTTGAATAGTTTTGAAAGTGCGACGATTTTCAACATACAAAGCTCTAATCTTGTTATATTCAAATAAAGCTTTATTTTCTAATCTATGATAGCACTTGAAATTTTCACTTTCATCAATTTTTTCTTGAATTTCAGCTTGTTGCTTCAAAAATGGAGCAAGTCTTGTATTTGAAGAAAAATAGCCAAAACTTTTTAAAATAAGTTCTTTTGCTTCTTCTATAGAAAATCTTTGAAGAAGATTTAAAACCATTGAATAACTTGGCGAAAATCTACTTTCTAATGGATTTGCATCACTCAAAACCAAGTCATAAACTTCGTCAGGAGATTGGAACTGAGTACCAACAATAGTTACATAGCCGACTTCATCCATTCCTCTACGTCCTGCACGACCTGACATTTGTAAAAATTCACTTGGAGTAAGCATTCTATGACCTGTATCTGTTCTTTTACTTATTGAACTAATTACAGTAGAACGAGCAGGCATATTTATACCTGCAGCAAGTGTTTCAGTTGCAAATACAACTTTTATCAATCCTTCTTGAAATAATTTTTCAACCAAAACTTTCCACCCTGGAAGCAATCCGGCATGGTGAGAAGCAACACCATTTAAAACATAATCTATATGTTTATTTTTTGCCAAATATGGATTTTCTAACAAATATTCATCTACTATTTCTTTTATTCTTGCTTGTTCTTTTGGACTTACAAGACAAAGCGAAGAACATTTTTCCATTTGCTCATCACATTTTTTTCTTGAAAATGTGAAATAAATTGCAGGAAGCATATCTTTGTCATGCAAATTTCTAACAACATCTTTAACTGTATTTCTTTGAGGAGTTCTGTGTCTGCCATATTGACGTTTTTCAGCTTTAATTTTTTTATTAAGCTGACCTGATGGTGTCATCAATGGCAAAATTGTATTTGGTTGAGAACTGTCAAAATAAAAAAATCTCAAAGGTACAGGTCTGAAATCGGTATTTACCAACTCTGTTTTTGAATGTACAGTATTAATCCAATCAGTAAGTTGTGCCGCATTTGCAACTGTTGCAGAAAGAGCAACAATTTGAATATTTGTAGGGCAATAAATTATACTTTCTTCCCAAACAGTACCTCTTTGCTCATCGTTCATATAATGAACTTCATCTAAAATTACATATTTAACATCTTTCATATTATCAGTTACAGAGCCGAAATTTGTACCATACAACATATTTCTAAAAACTTCGGTTGTCATAACTACGATTTGCGCACCACGATTGAATGATGTATCACCTGTCAAAAGTCCAACTTTATCTGCACCGAATTTTCTTGAAAAATCATTAAACTTTTGGTTTGACAAAGCTTTTAATGGTGTTGTATAAAAAACTCTATTTCCTTTTTCTAAAGCTCTATGAATTGAATGTTCAGCAATTACAGTTTTACCAGCTCCTGTAGGCGCGCAAACAACAACACTTTTACCTTCATCGATAAAATTGCAAGCCTCTTTTTGAAAATCATCCAGCTCAAACGGAAACGAAAAATTACTCATATAAAACTCTCTTTACTAAAAATAGGATACATGTATATTATACCCATTTTTAAAATTTTTACATAGTTTATAATGTCTAAATTTTTAAAATTTTATTCTATTTACTAAAATTATTTATATTGTAGAATTAAAGTAGCGAAACAAACAAACGTATTATTTATAAAAGAAAGGCTAAAAAATGAAAAAATCAATCAAAGATTTAACAGACATCAAAGGAAAAAGAGCTCTAGTTAGAGTTGATATCAACGTTCCTCTAGATGCTGACAAAAATGTAACTGATGACACTAGAATTCAAGCTATTTTGCCAACAGTAAAATATTTGAAAGAAAATGGTGCAAAAATTATTCTTATGGCTCACTTAGGCAGACCTCAAAAACTTAAAGAAGGTCAAAAATTAGAAGATTTGTCATTAGAACCAGTTGCAAAATATATGTCAAAAGTTTTGGG
>JAZLGV010000099.1:0-12290 GCA_045616505.1 Candidatus Gastranaerophilaceae bacterium
GGAGATATTATGTTTAAAAAAATGACGTTTAGAGGAAAGATTAATGTATTGGTAATCGTGTTATCAGTAATTATCGTAGTTGCAACATCAATTGTTAGTATTATTCAAATTAAAAAGGGTGTAACAGAATCTGCGAAAGTTAAAATCAGAGAAATTTCTGAAACTGCTTATAACATGGTTGATTATTATGGTAAAAAAGCTAAATCAGGCGAAATGACTGTTGCTGAAGCAAAAGCGGCAGCAGAAAGAGATATTGCGTTATACACTTATGAAAATGGTAAAAACTATGTTTGGATTAACGATTACAACAATGTAATGGTTTATAATCCAAAAAGACCGCCTCATTCAGATTGTACAAAAACACAAGGTCCAGATGGTAAATATTTCTATCAAGACATTACAAACATGGCAAAATCTGGAAGTGGTGAATTTTATGCTTACAAAGTTGTAAGAAAAGTAAAAGGTGGACCAAAAGATGGTGTTATCGTAAATAAAATTTCAACTGCAAGAGCATACAAAGATTGGGAATGGGTAATTGCAACTGGTGTATATCTTACAGAAGTTGATGAAATTGTAAATCAAACAGTTGTAATTATTTTGGCAGTAAATGTTATTCTTCTAGTATTAATCATTGTTGGAACTAAATTCTTATTTACAGATAGAGTAGTTGGTCAATTAGAACAAATTTATGATAATATTAAAAATTCTTCTGAAAGAGTATTGTATTCTTCTCAAGAATTGAATAGAACAAGCGAATCTTTGGCAACTGGTAGTGGACAACAAGCTGCATCAGTTCAAGAAATTTCTGCAAGTATTAGAGAAACTTCTTCTATGATTGATAGAAACTCTGAAAACTCAGGTTTTGCAGCAAAACTTTCAAAAGATAGTCAACAGTTTGCAGCTAATGGTTTTGAAAAAATGCAAGTGTTAATGGAAGCTATGAAGAAAATCGATTCTTCAAGCCAAGAAATTTCAAAAATCATCAAAGTAATTGATGAAATTGCTTTCCAAACAAACATTCTTGCTTTAAACGCTGCAGTTGAAGCTGCAAGAGCTGGTGATGCAGGTAAAGGTTTTGCTGTTGTTGCAGAAGAAGTTAGAAATCTAGCTCAAAAAAGTACACAATCAGCAAAAGAAACTGCAACTCTAATCGAAAGCAATATGGAATTGTGTAACACAAGTGCTGAAATTGCACAAAATGTGAATGAAAGCATTAAGAGTGTTAATGGTGATGTAAACTCAATCAACGACTTAGTTCAAGAAATTGCAGCAGCAGTTCACGAAGAACAAGTTGGTGTTGAACAAATTCACATGGCAGTTTCAAACATTGAAAATGTTGTTCAAACAAACTCAATGGCTGCTTCTGACACTGCAACATCTTCAAGAGATTTGTCAGAACAAACAAGTAGATTTAGCGAACTTGTTTCTGATTTGAGCGGTGTAATTAACGGTAGAAAATAACTTAAAAGTTAGAAACATAAGAAAAAGTAGAGGGTTTATTTTTATAAATCCTCTACTTTTTTATGTTATACCCCCTTGACGAAATCAAATTTTGCGTGATAATAGACGTATGTACAAATGTTATCATTTTAGTTTAGCAAAAGGAGAATGTATGAAAAAATGGTTATTAACTCTAGCTGTAATGGTTTGCGTTCCTGCATTCGCATCAGCTACTGAAGTTGCAAATGTGCAAAATTATGCACATCCGACTTTCTTTGGTTCTCAATCTCAAGCTACATTTGAACAAGCTGCAAAAAGTTTGTATATTGTAGGCGAAAAGAATTTGTTACCAGAAGATCAATTAACAGTTAAAAATAAAAATCAAGTTGTTGTTGATAATTGGGTTAAAGATGTTTTATCTGTAATTAGCAACAATTGTCGTTATGCTTTTAATCCAAATCTTCCAACATTACGTTCAGAAGTTGCAGTAATTATTTCTGAAGGTTTGGAAATTCCAGCAAATGCAAAAACTAAATATAATTATCTAGATATTGCAAATGGATATTGGGCAAAATCTTGGATTGATAAAGCATTAGCAGAAGATATTATGATTGGTTATCCTGATAGAAAATTCAGACCAGACCAACCTATTACAAAAGCAGAAGTTTTTGCTACAGTTGCTCAACTTATTAATGTAAAAACTGATGCTTCAAAAGTTCTTCCTACTTACAATGGAAACAAAATGCAATATATCCCTAACTGGGCTATTTCTGCAACAAAAGAAGTTATGGCTTCAACTTTGTTAAATAATGTTCCTGAACCTGAAAAAGTTGCTAGTGAAAAATATTTAACTTCTAAACAAGTTGCTTATATTATTGGTGAATTGAGAGCTTCTTATTTAGCTAACAATTACAAATATGGTAAAAAATATACATTCACTACTTTAAAAGTTAAATTAACTGAAAGAGTAGATGTAAGACATTCAAATATTGGTGATACATTCATCGCAAAAACATTATCAGATGCAACAGTTGATGGTAAAGTATTTAAAGCTGGTTCATCTGTAAAAGGTCAAGTAGTAGCAGTTTCAAGACCTGGTTTGAAAAATCCTGGTTATATCAAAGTTAAATTCATCGAAATCAAAAACGGTGATGTAAAAGCTGAATTTTCAAAAACTATTACTGATACTTCAGCTACAAAATGCAAAAATACTAACGTAATTGCGAGATTTGTTGGTGCTCCTTTCTCAGCAGCTGGTAGAGTTGCTGGTGTTGCAGGAAGAACAGCAGCTGCTGGTGCAAATGTTGTTTCTAACGGTACTGAAAGATTAGGCGACAATGTTTCTAATGCTTTCGTTAATACTTTGTCATTACAACCAATGGCTGGTTTGAGAAGTGTTGGTAAAGGCTTCGTAACTATCGGAATGGGCATTTATGATGTAGCTAAATTAGCAGTAAGTGGCACATTTGGTGTTGTTTATGAATTTGCTGATGAAGTTGTATATCTAGTTCTTCCAAGTGCTTCTAGCCAAGCTAGTTTGAACGCTGGTGAAGAATTAACTATCGTTTACTAATCGATAGTTTAAATAAACTTCAAAATGCGATGAAAGTTTTACTTTCATCGCATTTTTTATTTCTATGTTAAAATTTTTTTTATGAAGATAGAAAATTTCAAAATAGAAGATTGGATGAATGAATATGAAAGTTCTGCAAAATATGATTTGAGTGGAACTTGTATTAATCCTTTGTCAGTTAATGAGTTATTAAATCTTTGTGAAATAAAAGACATTACACAAGTTTTAAATCGTCCTCTTGATTATGGTGATATAAAAGGTTCTGATAAATTAAAAAATGCAATTAAAACATTGTATGAAAAACAGGAAAATGAAAACATTATTGTTACCCATGGTGCAATTGGAGCAAATCAATTAGTGTTTTTATCTTTGTTGCAAGCAAATGATGAGGTTATTTCAGTTTTACCTGTTTATCAGCAACATTATTCAATTCCAGAAGCTTGTGGTGCGGATGTTAAAAAAGTTTTTTTGAAAGAAGAAAATGATTGGGTTTTAGATATTGAAGATTTAAAAAAAGTTGTTAGTTCTAAAACAAAACTTATTTGTTTGAATAATCCTAATAATCCGACAGGGGCTTTGATTTCTGATGAAAAAATGTTAGAAATAGTAGAACTTGCATCTCAAAATGATGCTTGGATTTTGTGTGATGAAGTTTATAGAGGTTTGAATTTTTCTGATAAAAAATATTCACAATCAGTTGCAGATATTTATGATAAAGGTATTTCTGTTGGAAGTATGTCAAAAACTTATTCTCTTCCAGGTTTGAGAGTAGGTTGGATTTGTGCAAATAGTGATTTTATCGAAGAAGTTGTTCATCACAGAGAATACAATACGATAAGCGTTAGTATTTTGGATGAATATTTTGCTGCTATTGCGTTAGAAAATAAAGAAAAAATTAGTGAAAGAAATTTTAGAATATTAAACGAAAGTAAATGTATTTTTGAAGATTGGTTGAGTAAAAATAAAAATTTGTCATGTGTTTTACCGCATGCTGGAACTACTGTTTTTTTGAAATATAACAAAGATATTTCATCAGAAGATTTTTGTAGAAAATTACAAGAGGAAACAGGTGTTGCTCTTCTTCCCGGAAAAGCCTTAGAGCTTGAAGGTTATGTAAGATTAGGCTTTTGCAAAAGTCCAAATTATTTAAAAAATGCATTGGAAAGAATCTCGGATTTTATAGAAAAGTTGTAACAATTGTAATGAGTGATTATTTTATTAATTTTAGCTGGAATTACCATGCTTTCTAAAAAGCAAGTGTTTTTTTTTAATTGTTAAAAAAAATTATGTAAAAATTTTAAAAACACTGAAAAAGCCTATGTTATTGAGCATTGGCGATTTATAAAAATTAATTGTAAAATATACCCTTTTTTTCTTGTTCTGTCATGTCTTTTGGACTATGATTATATATACAAGATAGCAATGTATTTCAGATTGCTTGGGGGGATTTATCAATCTACACCATTTGACCGAAGAGAAATAGATTGATAAAGTTTAAAATTATATTAGAAGTTATGTTTATCTAACGGAGGGTTCATAGTTGTTAGAACACGGCTACATCCAAATTTATACAGGAGACGGTAAAGGAAAAACTACAGCTGCATTAGGACTAGCTTTAAGAGCTTTAGGACACGGTTGGAAAGTTTTAGTTATCCAATTTACCAAAGGTGATTCTGCGACTACTTATGGTGAAGTTTTTTCAGCTTCAAACTTTTTACCTAACTTAGAAGTAAAACAATTTGGTATGGATAGAGTTGTTTATTCTCATAATGTAAATATTGATGATTATAAAGAATCTAAAAAAGGTTGGGAATGTGCAAAAGAAGCAATTTCAAGCGGCGAATATCAACTTGTAATTTTAGATGAAATCAATATTTGTATTGCTATGAATATGTTAAAGGTTTCTGATGTAAAAGATGTGTTGATGAACAAACCAGAAAACTTGGAAGTAGTTTTGACAGGTCGTTATGCACATCCAGAACTTAAAGCAATGGCTCATTTGGTTACTGAAATGAAGCCAATTAAACATTACTTTGACAGCGGTGTTATGGCTCGTCAAGGTATTGAATACTAGAACTAGATTTTGGGAAGAGAAAATAGAGAGATAGTTGAATTAAATAAGCCTTTGCGAAATAGCAAAGGCTTTTATTTTGTTTTAAATTCTAAAATCATTTATTCAAAAAGTGCATTGATAAATGTTTCTGGTTCAAATAGTTTTAAGTCTTGCATTTTTTCTCCAACTCCAATTAATTTAATTGGAAGTTTAAGTTCTTTTGCAACTGCAAGAACAATTGCACCTTTGGCAGAACCATCAAGTTTTGTTAGTGCAACAGAGGTTAGATTAACTGCTTCTAGGAATACTTTTGCTTGTTGAAGTCCGTTTTGTCCTGTATTTGCATCTAAAACCAACATGCACTCTCTCAAACTTTCAGGTGCTTTTTTGTCTATAACATTTTTTATTTTTGATAATTCTTCCATTAAGTTGAATTTGTTTTGTAAACGACCTGCGGTATCAACAAGAATCACGTTAAAATTTTCTTGTTTTGCTTTTTCGATTGCTTCATATACAACAGAAGCAGGATCAGCTTTATCTCTTCTAACGATTTCGGCTTGTGCTCTTTTTGACCATATATCAAGTTGTTCTTCTGCTGCAGCTCTAAATGTATCACCTGCTGCGATTAAAACTTTTTTGCCTTCTTCTTTGAATTGATAAGCTAGTTTTCCGATAAGAGTTGTTTTTCCAACTCCGTTTACTCCTGTTATGAAATAGATGTTTAATTCATTTTCTTTATAATTTAATTCAGAAGTACCTGCATCTGATAGAGTTTTTAAAAATTCTGATTTTAGGTAATTTTTTACGTCTGATGGTTTGATTTTGTCTTGGTTTCTTAATTTATCAACAAGTTCAGTTGCATAATTTACACCTAAATCGGCTCTGATAAGTAAATCTTCCATATCGTCAAGCACAAATTCAGAAAACTCTGCTTCTTCTTTTACTGTATCAACAACAGAATTTACAAGAGTTTCAGAAGTTTTTGAAACAGCTTGTTTTAATGCGCCTAAACCGATTGAAAAAAAACTCTTTGATTGCTCTTGAGTTTGGTTTTCGGTGTTTTCTTCTTTTTTATTGAAGAAGTTAAACATTATTCAACTCCGTTTTCAACTATAACTTTCGCTAAAATACCATTGATGAAAGAAGAACTGTCATCTGTTGAATATTTTTTAGCAAGTTCTAATGCTTCATCAACAACAACTTTCATAGGTGCATCTTTGATGTATAAAAGTTCTGTAATTGCTATTCTTAGGATATCTTTGTCCATTTTTACAAGTCTATCTATATCCCAACCTTTTGCAAATTTTTGGATTTGAGAATCTACAAATTCTCCGTTTTCTTTATATTCGTTTGCAATTTTTACTGTGTAATTTTTAACTTCATTTTTTGATTCCAAAGTTGCAATTTCAGCAATTTCAAGTGCTGCAAATGCTTTTTCGCTAACTTCTATCATTTCGTTAAGTCTTCCAGACATATCAGAAGTTAGTGGGATTGGTACAGGTTTATTTGAAGCACCAATTGGACGTTCTAAATTTGTTTCGTGATTTGCTTCATATTCATCAATGTATGCTTTTGTGTCGATTAATGCACCAACAGTAAGTTTTAGTTCTTCTGTTGCGTTGTTGCTTAAAATTCTTACTGATTTTAGCATAATATCTTCAAAATCTTTATCTGAATATTTTGTGATTTTTTTATCAAGTTGAGAAAAAAGTATTAATGCTAATTCTCTTGCGGCTCTTCTTGCTTGCATTATTTTATTCCTTTTTTTATGTATTTATCTTATAGTATTATTAAACCATAAATATAATTTTATGTTAATATAAAAGTGTGTAAAATTTAGTGTTTTTTAGTGAGGTAATCGATATGAAAAGAGCTATTATTGTCGTTATTGATTCAATGGGTGTAGGTGCAATGCCAGATTGCGCTGAGTATAATGATATTCCCGAATGTAATACTTTGCGAAATGTTGCACATGCTTGCGGTGGCTTAAATGTTCCTAATATGCAAAAAATGGGTTTAGGAAATATTGAAGAGTGTGACGGAATAAAAAAATGTGATAATCCGATTGCTCAACATGCAATTATGAAAGAAAAATCAAAAGGAAAAGATACAACAACAGGTCACTGGGAAATTGCAGGTTTGGTTTTGGATAAACCTTTTGCAACTTTTCCAAATGGTTTTGATAAAGAAATTATTGATGAATTTATAAAACAAACTAATTGTGGTGGAGTGCTTGCTAATTGTCCTGCTTCTGGTACTGCAATTATTGAAAAATTGAATGACGAACACCACAAAACAAAATTCCCTATCGTTTACACAAGTGCAGATAGTGTTTTCCAAATCGCTGTTGATATTGATATGATTCCATTGGATACTTTGTATAAATGGTGTGAAATAGCAAGAGAATTGTTGAATAAAACTCAATATAATGTTTCAAGAGTTATCGCTCGTCCATATAAAATTATTGACGGAAAACCTACAAGAATTTCAAAAGACAGAAGAGATTATTCATTAGTTCCTCCATCTGACACTTTATTAAATGAAGTTCAAAAAGCAGGTGGTGAAGTTATCGCAATTGGTAAAATTGAAGATATTTTCACAAAATCAGGCGTAACTCATGCTATTCATACAGGTTCTAACAAAGAAGGTTTAGAATTGACTATGAAGGCAATTCGTAAAGAACTTGATTTGAAAAGTATTGAAAAAATTCCTGTTTTAAATCCGAAAACATCATTCATATTTACAAATTTAGTAGATACAGATATGCTTTTTGGTCACAGAAATGATGCAAAAGGTTATGGTAATGCTATTGAAGAAATTGATACTTATGTAGGCAAGATGCTAACTGAAATAGGTGATGATGATTTGTTAGTAATTACAGCTGACCATGGTTGCGACCCAACAGTTCCAGGAACAGACCATACAAGAGAATATGTTCCTGTATTGTTCTATCATAAAGGCATTGAGCCAAAAGATTTAGGAATGCTTGTTGGTTTTGACAATATTGCAAATTATGTTAGAGATTGGTTGAAATAAATTTAATTGATAAGAAAAAAGGCAATTTTGCATTTTGCAAAATCGCCTTTTTTATCTCTATTTTAAATAAGATTTTAAATACTGTCCTGTGTATGAATTTTTGCAAGCGGCAATATCTTTTGGAGTGCCTTGTGCAACAATTTGTCCGCCTGCATTTCCGCCTTCAGGCCCTAAATCAATTATCCAATCTGCGATTTTAATCAAATCCATATTGTGTTCAATTATTAGAATTGTATTTCCTGCATCAGCAAGTTTTTGGATAATTTTAATAAGTTTATCCAAATCGTTCCAATGTAATCCAACAGAAGGTTCATCAAGTAAATACAATGTTTTTCCTGTTGCACGTTTGTTTAATTCTGAGGCAAGTTTTATTCTTTGTGCTTCTCCACCTGATAGAGTTGTTGAACTTTGTCCTAATTTTATGTATTCTAATCCTACATCATTTAAGGTTTGAAGTTTGTTTTTTATAGAAGGTATATTTTCAAAAAATTCTAATGCTTCTTTAACACTCATTTCAAGCACATCAGAAATTGTTTTTCCTTTGTATTTTACTTCTAGTGTTTCTCTGTTGTATCTTTTTCCTTTGCAAACGTCACATTTTACATATACATCGGATAAGAAATTCATTTCTATTTTTAAAACTCCATCACCTTTGCAGGCTTCACAACGTCCCCCTTTGACATTGAAACTAAATCTTCCTGCTTTGTAACCTCGAACTTTTGATTCATTAACTTTTGAGAATAAATCTCTTATTGGAGTGAAAACGTCAGTATAAGTTGCAGGGTTTGAACGAGGTGTTTTTCCAATAGGTGATTGGTCAATATCTATGACTTTATCAAGATGTTCAAAACCAGTTATTTCTTCGACTCCTTGAGGTTTTGGTTTGTTTTTGCGAAGTTTGTGCCTTGCGTATTCGTATATCAAATCTTGCATTAATGATGATTTTCCTGAACCAGAAACACCTGTGAATACTACGATTTTTCCAAGTGGAATATCAAGGTCAATATTTTTAAGGTTGTTTAGGTGAGCATTTTTTATGTGCAAAAATTTTCCGTTACCTTCTCTTGTTGTTTTAGGAACAGGGATAGTTTTTTCTCCGCTTAAATATTTTCCTGTTAGAGAATTTTTTGCATTGATAATGTCTTCCAATTTTCCTTGTGCAACGATTTTTCCACCATTTACACCAGCTTTTGGACCTATATCTACAATGTAATCGGCATTTCTTATTGTGTCTTCATCGTGTTCAACAACAATAAGTGAGTTTCCGATATTTCTTAGTTTTAATAGTGTTTTTATTAACCTGTTGTTATCTCTTTGGTGCAAACCGATTGAAGGTTCATCTAAAACGTACAAAACTCCTGATAAGCCACTTCCAATTTGTGTTGCAAGTCTTATTCTTTGAGCTTCTCCACCAGATAAAGTTCCTGCCATACGTGCAAGAGAAAGATAACTTAACCCTACGTCTTTTAAGAATTTTAGTCTTTCTCTGATTTCGTCTAAAATTTGTTTTGCGATTTTAAGGTTGTAGTCGGATAAAATCAAATAAAGATTTTCAACAAAATCAAGTTCTTCTTCGATTGAAAGAAGTGTGAATTCATAAATATTTTTGTCGTTTATTGTAACTGCAAGTGGAAAAGGTTTTAATCTTGCACCGTGACAAGATGTGCAAGGTGTTGTTACAACATATTTTTGAAGTTCGTTTGTCCAATATTCGCCATCTGACATTAGACTTTCGTTATATTTTTTTTGTAAAAACGGAATTACACCTGCAAATCTACTGTGTTGAGTTGTGTATCTTTTGGTAACAAAGTCTTTTACTCTGAATTTTATGATGTCATCACATCCATAAAGAATTATATCTTGATGTTCTTGTGGTAAATCTTCAAATGGAATATCTGGATTTATTCCACAATGTTGGCAAACAGAATTTATTAAGTCGTGATAGTATGGATTGCTTGTTTTTTCCCAAGGATAAATTGCACCATCATTTAGAGATTTTTTTCTGTCAGGAACAACTAAATTTGCATCGACAATGTTGTCAAACCCAAGTCCTGAACATTTTTCACAAGCTCCGTAAGGAGAATTGAAAGAAAATGTTCTTGGTGCAAGTTCTTCAAAACTGAGGTTGCAATTTGGACAAGAAAGTTTTTCAGAAAAAATTATTTCTTCTTTCAAATTGTCGACAATCATAATTCCGTCAGCTTTTTTAAGTGCGATTTGTGCGCTATCTGCAATTCTTGCTCTTGCTGATTCTTTTACAACTATTCTATCTACGACAACTAAAATGTTGTGTTTTTTGTTTTTGTCTAGTTTTATTTCATCTTCGTCAAGGTTAAATATTTCATCATCAATTTTTACTCTTACAAAACCTTCTTGACGTAATTCTTCAAAAGTGCTAGAAAATTCACCCTTTTTACCTCTTGCTATTGGTGCTAAAAGTTGAATTTTTGTTCCTTCTCCAAGTGATAAAATTTTATCAACAATTTCATCTATTGTTTGAGGTCTTATTTCTTGTCCGCATTTTGGACAATGTGGAACACCTATTCTTGCGTATAAAAGACGAAGATAATCGTAAATTTCTGTAACTGTTCCAACTGTTGAACGTGGGTTGTTACTTGTTGATTTTTGGTCGATAGAAATAGCAGGAGAAAGTCCTTCTATGTGTTCAACATTAGGTTTATCCATTTGTCCTAAAAATTGTCTTGCATAAACAGAAAGGCTTTCTACGTATCTTCTTTGACCTTCGGCAAAAATAGTATCAAAAGCAAGTGAACTTTTTCCTGAACCTGAAACTCCAGTAAAAACAATTAGTTCGTTTTTAGGTAATTCTAATGATATATTTTTAAGGTTATTTTCTTTTGCACCTTTTATTATAATTTTGTCATTCATAGTTAGTATTATTACACCAATTTTAGAGTTTTTCAATTTGAAATTTTATTTGGTATTTAAAAAACTTGCTAAAATTTTTGTTTATATTACAATATTACTTGAGATTACACTACGTTCGATAGGTATTGCCCTAGTCAGTTGGGTGTAGCGATTGATAAAGAGTCGCTTTACAGGTTTTATACTTGTTAAAATTTGCTCAATAGATGGAACATGTGAATCGGTTATTAAGTTAAAAATCATAAGGAGAAAAACGATGACAACAGCTTCATTAGTAGAATTGTTAGAAGCAGGTGTACATTTCGGACACCAAACACAAAGATGGAACCCAAAAATGAAACCATTTATTTATGGTGCAAGAAATGGTATCTATGTAATTGATTTAAGAAAAACATCTGATATGTTAGATAAAGCATATGAAATTGTTAGAGATTACGCAGCAAAAGGAAGAAATGTTCTTTTTGTAGGTACTAAAAAACAAGCAGCTGAAGTTGTAGCTGAAGAAGCAACAAGAGCTGGTGCTTATTATATCAACAGACGTTGGTTAGGTGGTTTGATGACTAACTTCGAAACTATCAGAGGTAGAGTAAACAAACTAAGAGAACTAGAAAGCTTTGTAACAAGCGGTCAAATCGAAAAATTACCTAAAAAAGAAGTTGCTCAAATGCAAAGACAATTAGCAAAACTTACTAAAACTTTAGGTGGTATTAAAGATATGCGTGGTTTACCTGATTTAATTTTCATCGTAGATCAACAAAAAGAACTTATTGCTATTCAAGAAGCAAACAAATTAAACATTCCTGTTGTATGTTTAGCTGATACAAATGCTGATCCAGATGGTATTCAATACCTAATTCCTGGTAACGATGATGCTATTCGTTCAATCAAATTAATCGCTTCAAAATTAGCAGATGCTGTTTTGGAAGGTAAACAATTAAGAGAAAACAAAGCTGCTAACACTGCAAAAGTTGAAAAAATTTCTGCTGAAGATGCAGGTGTAAAAGAAGAAGTTGCAGCTGAATAATTACTGCAATTATTAACTAATTAATTTAATTAATAAGAAAGGAAATATATTATGGCTATTACAGCTCAAATGGTAAAAGAATTAAGAGATAAAACATCAGCAGGTATGATGGATTGTAAAAAAGCTCTTACAGAAGCAAATGGTGATATGGAAAAAGCTATGGAAGCTTTAAGACAAAAAGGTATCGCTTCTGCTGAAAAGAAAATGGGCAGAATTGCTGCTGAAGGTTTAGTTGCTTCAGTTGTTGATGGTAACAAAGGTGCTATGGTTGAAGTTAA
>JAZLGV010000100.1:0-8788 GCA_045616505.1 Candidatus Gastranaerophilaceae bacterium
TCATTGAAAATTTGGTTTTGGTAGTAAACCATTTGTCCTGAACAAGCAATAGCGTTGTAACTCATCTCTGTATCCTCTTTGTTATATCTCTCGTACTTATATAAAGTTATTTTTGTTAAAAAAATTGCTTTTTTGTATATACTATTTGTAATATTTCTTAACATTTAAAATCCGCATAAAAAAAGAGAGGAAAACCCTCTCTTTTATAGAAATTTTATAAATTTTAATTATTTACCAAGTGCACGTTTCAAATCATCAGGGTGAAGTGAACGAGCAATTGCATCTTCATAAGTAACTAAACCTTTTTTGTACAAGTCTGTCAAAGCCATTTCTAATGTTTGCATGCCTAAGTTTTGGTTCATTTGAATTGTTGAATAAATTTGTGCTGCTTTTGCTTCTCTGATAAGGTTTGCAATAGCAGGTGTAACAATCATAATTTCTTGAGCCATTATACGACCATCTTTTGTACCGTCAGCTTGGATTTTTGGTAAAAGTGTTTGAGCAAATACCGCAACAAGTGAAGAAGAAAGCTGAATTCTAACTTGTTGTTGTTGTCCTTCTGGGAATACGTCGATAATACGGTCAATAGTTTGGCTGGCAGATGAGGTGTGAAGTGTACCGAATACCAAGTGACCTGTTTCAGCTGCTGTTAAAGCTAAGCTGATAGTGTCAAGGTCTCTCATCTCACCTACTAGAATGATATCTGGGTCTTCACGAAGTGCTGATTTAAGAGCATTTGCGAAAGAACGTGTATCTTGTCCAAGTTCTCTTTGGTGAACAATACTTTTTTTAGACTTGTGAACGAATTCGACAGGGTCTTCAATTGTCAAAATATGTTCTGGTCTTGTTGAATTGATATAATCAATCATAGAAGCAAGTGTTGTAGATTTACCACTACCAGTAGGACCTGTTACAAGAATTAAACCTCTAGGTCTATCAGCCATTTTTTGAACAATTGGTGGTAAGCCAAGTTTTTCAAAAGTAGGTGCTTTTGATTCGATAACACGAAATGCAGCAGCATAATTACCTTTATCTTTATAGAAATTAACCCTAAAACGGCATAAGCCTTGAATACCGTATGAAAAGTCAAGCTCCCACTCCTGCTCAAGTTTTCTTCTTGATTCGTTAGAAAGCATTGGGAATAACAAAGCTTCTACATCATCAGGAGAAAGAGGCGGTTGATTTAATCTTTGTAGTTCTCCGTCAACACGTACAACAGGTGGTAAACCTGCAGAAATATGAAGGTCACTTCCTCCCATTTCTACTGTTTTTTCTAAAATTTCTTCTATTAGCATTAATACCTCAATTCGATTTAATGTTCTTTATCACAAAAATTTTATAATAAAAATAAAAATTTTTCTATATTGTTACATAGTTTTAATAAAATTTATAAATTTGATGACATTTAAAATTTTGTATTTTATTATATTCATAGGAGAGGAAATGGAAAATTCTATTTTAAAAGATAATAATAGTTTGACACCTTCTATTTTTAGAAGTGTTTTTTCAAATGAAAATGAAAGTTTTACATCACTTTCAACTGCTGCATTGCTTGCAAAGAGTGATGTTCCATATTCTCATAAAAAATTAGCTGATAATTATGTGCTAATAAAAAAGATTTATAAATTTCACGTTTTACAAAGTAGAATTTCAAATCAAGAAGTTGCATTGTTAAAAAAATATGATTTGAATGTTTTAGAATGTTCAACAATCAAACAAATTAACGAAGAACTTTCTTTCTTGAAAAAATGGGCTTATTCACAAAATGAAGAATTGCGTGAAGATGCTGATAAAATCATTGAAATTCGTGCAAAAGAATTGAAATATCTTGCTCCAAGTTCTTATGTAAATACTTCAAATGAAGTTTATGATGGTTATAGAGCTTTAGAAAAATATTTTGAAGAGATTTCAAATTTATAATTTTTTTGTTAATTATTTGTAATAAACTAGCAAAAATTGGCAATTTTACACGAAAAAAAGTGTTTTTATACTTGTAGTGTAGTGTGAGTTTTTTATGGCTGTTATTTTTAATAGTGCAAATTTAGTAAATCCCACATCTAAAACGAGTTTTCGTGGTAAATGTGTTGGTGTAAATAATGCCGATTTGAAACAGCCAGAAGCTCCTACAAAAGTTAAAGCAGGAGTTTTAGCTACAACTATTTTGGGGGTTGTGAGTGCAACTGCACTTTGCATGAAAGCTAAAGGCTTTAATATCTCAAATAAAGAAGGTATTTTAAATGGTCTTAAAAACCTTGAGTATGAAGGTTATGTAGTTCCTGCGATTGCTGCTGGTTCAATTGGCGGTGGATTGCTTGGCGGTGCTTTGTTTGATGATAAAAAGAATATGAAAGCAAAATTGAGAGAAGCTGCTATTCAAATGTTTGCAAACGTATTAATACCTTTATTCTGTGTTGAAAAATTAGGTGGTCTATTTAAAAGTAAAGTTAAAAATCCTATAATGAAAAAATTGAATTTGCCATTAACTGGTGAAAATTTACCTAAAAAAGCAAGAGTGGTAGCAAGTTTGTTTGATATTGGTTCTCTTGTTTTCTCTTTAGGCTCTGCCATGGTGCTTGGTAATAGAGCAACAAATTTGATGAATGAAAAAATATACAATATTCGAGATGATAGAAGTTTAAAAGTTGCTGATTTGTCAGGTCACGTTGATGATTCTTGTCTTGCACTGTCAAGAGCCTTTGATAAAACAAGTCCAATTGGTGCTGTTTCAGCAAAAGTTAGTAGAATAATTCCTGCAGCATTACTTGTTTGTGGATATTCTTCTGGTGTTGTTCAAGAATGGCCAGATGATGTTAAAGAGTCAAGAAAAGTTGATGCTTCTAAACCTTTTAGACTTTAATTTTAAAACTTTTTGTTTGAATTTTTCTTGATTTTATGTATAATTTAAGCTATGAATAGAGATTTGATTTTAAATGCTCAGAAAGTGGTTATTAAATTTGGTACAAACATTCTTACGAATGATGAAGGGCAAGTTTCACTTCCAAGAGTTTATTCTTTTATAGAAGATGTTTATAAACTAAAAAAAATGGGCAAAGATGTTATTCTTGTTACATCTGGTGCAGTTGGTTTAGGTAAAAAGAAATTGGGTATTGATTCTACTGATGCAATTGCTATGAAACAAGCTTGTGCAGCGATTGGACAAAGTAAATTGATGTCAATTTATGAAAGTGGTTTTGAGCAATATAATCTTTTAGTGGCACAAATTTTATTAACAGAAGATGATTTTGCTTTAAGAAGAAAATATTTGAGTTTAAGAACAACATTAAATAAATTATTGGAATTGAATGTTATTCCGATTATCAACCAAAATGATACAGTTTCGGTTATTCAATTAGGTGATGAGTTAGAAGATATTGATGTTTGTTTTTCTGATAATGATAAACTTTCAGCACTTGTAGCAAGTGAAATTAGTGCTGATTTATTATTAACTTTATCGGATGTTGATGGACTTTATGATTCAAATCCGAAAGAAAATCCAGATGCAAAAATTTTAAAAGTAGTTGAAAAACTTACTCCTGAAATTATGAATTATGGTTCATCTGCATCTGCAGGTGGTAGAGGTGGAATGAAAACAAAACTTGAAGCAGCAAGGCTTGTAACTCGTTCTGGTGGTACATCTGTTATTGCAAATGGTAAAATCCCGAATATTGTAAAAAAAGTTTTTTCTGGTGAAGATATCGGTACAATCTTTTTACCTGATAAAGATATGTTATCAGGCAAACGTCGTTGGATTGGTTATGCAACTAATGTATTTGGTAAAATTTATGTTAATGAAGGTGCTAAAGATGCTATCATTAACCAACAAAAAAGTTTGTTACCAATTGGTGTCGTTCAAGTGAAAAATGAGTTTGATAAAGGTGAAGTTGTTTCAATTTTTGATGAGAATGGTCAAGAATTCGCTAGAGGTATTGCAAATTATAATTCTGATGATTGTAGAAAAATTATTGGTTCTCATTCGGATGATATTGAAGATAAAATCGGTCATAAAAACTACGATGCGATTATTACAAAAGACAATATTACAGTTTTAATATAAGTAAATTGAAGGTTTAATATGGATTTATTTGAAATTGCAAAAAGTGCAAAGTTGGCTTCTATTAAGCTTGCAAATATGAAATCAGAAGATAAAAATTCTGCTTTACAAACTATTGCAGATGCTTTAGAAGATAATAAAGAAAATATTTTAAACGCAAATGCAAATGATTTGAAAGAAGCAGAATTACTTGTTGAACAAGGAAAATTATTAAGAGCTGTATTTAACAGATTAAAGTTGGACGATAATAAATTTCGTTCAATGGTTGATGGCGTAAGAGATTTGATAAAATTAGAAGATCCGATTAATAAATGTCTTTTAGCTCGTCAAATGGATAAAGATTTGAATTTGTATAAAATTTCTTGTCCAATCGGAGTTTTGGGGATAATTTTTGAGGCTCGTCCTGATGTTATTACACAAGTTATTTCGCTTGCAATAAAATCTTCTAATGCTGTAATTTTGAAAGGTGGAAAAGAGGCTAAAAATACTAATATTGCTATTTTTGACACTATATTAAATGCGTTAGAAAGTATCAAAAAATTCCCAAAATATGCTATTTCTCAAGTGTTTTCGCATGATGATGTTGATAAAATGCTTAAAATGAACGATTATATTGATTTAATTATCCCAAGAGGTAGTAATTCTCTAGTAAAATTCATTAAAGAAAATACTTCTATCCCTGTATTGGGGCATGCAGACGGCATTTGTCATATCTTTGTTGATGAAAAAGTTAGCTTAGATATGATTACACCGCTTATAATAGACTCTAAAACGCAATATCCAAGTGCTTGTAACTCTGTTGAAACATTGTTAATTCATAAAGATTTTGCATATAAGGATGAATTGTTTGAAAATCTAAAAAATTCAGATATTAAATTAGTTTTTGAACCAGAAAAATGGAATTTTGAATATGGTGATAAAATTTTGGCGGTAAAAATTGTTGAAAATATTGAAGAAGCAATTTCTCATATCAATACTTTTGGTTCAGGTCATACCGATGCGATATATACCGATAATATTCAAAACGCAGAAATGTTCATGAATGAAGTAAATTCAGCAGGTGTATATTACAATGTTTCTACAAGATTTGCGGATGGATATAGGTATGGATTTGGTGCAGAAGTTGGTATTTCGACAAGCAAAACGCACGCAAGAGGACCTGTAGGGTTAGAAGGACTTACGATTTATAAATATAAATTGTATGGAAAAGGACAAATTGTCAAAGATTATGTTGATGGTATTAAAAAATTTAATCACAAAGATTTATAATAAAAAGTCCTACAATATTTATTTGTAGGACTTTTTATTTTTATATGTATTTTGAATTAATCTTCTTGTTTTTCTTCTTCCGCTTTTTCTGTTTTTTCTAACAAGAACCAAGTCATATCGCCATTTTGATTAAAGTTGTTATCTCCGTGATAATAGAAACCGTAATCAATAATTCTTAAATCTGGATATTTTTTAAGCATATCACCTGCATAATCGTTTGTGGTTTGCTCAGAATTTGATTTGTCAAAACTTGATTTTACTGGTGAATAATAATCTGCAATTAAAATATATTTGTTAGAAGCATCATATAATTTTTCGTATAGTTTTTCTAATTTATATGGTGCAATTCTTCTTAAAATACCTTTAATTATTGTTAAATCACGTTTGTAATCTACTTTGTATTGTAAAATTGATTGATTATAAACATCTTTAACGAACTCATATTGGTTTAGAATTTCGGCAACTTTAATGTTTGATTCAATACCTGAAATTTCGCATTTTGGCAAAAGTTTGTTTATAGCGATAATATCATTACCGATGTTGCAACCGAATTCAAGACAAGACTTCACATCTCTTGTGTTATTAATGATTTTTGACCAAATTGAGATGTTTGAAGCTAATAGCAATTCAAGTGCTGATTTATCAACATATTGATTGTAATAATCTTCTTCGTCTTCACTAAACTCTGAAGCTTCTTCTGTTGCGACTTTTGCAATTAATTCCATAGAATTGTCATCGCCATTTGCAGACATTATATTCTTTTCTTTTAATTCTTTTAAAACTTTTGAATAAATTTCTGCTTTTCCCCAATCTTCTTCTGTATTTAGCAAGCATGTTTCGTTTTCTTCAACTTCAATATGTTCGCAAGAATCAGTTGTTAATTTTTTAGTTTCTAACAATGTTTCTGTTTTTATCATATAGAATAATTCAGCATCTCTATAAAAAATATCTGAATTTATATCTTTGTTGCAGTATTCAAACTCGTTGCTATTGCTGATTTTGAATGCTTTTGTTATATCGTAGTTGTATTTTACGATTGGAATTAAAGAATTTGATTTTGATATTTCAAGAATATCAACAGCGTTTCTTAATGTGTCTTTCTTTAAGTATGGGACACAAGGAAGTACGCAGCAAACATATTCAAATTCTTTGCCTTGTTCTTTGTATTTGTTAAGCGATTCAATTATAAATTCAGCTAATTTACCTTCATCTGAAATATCACAACTATCGCATTTGAAAGGAACGTTTGCGCCGTTTCCTTCTGCGATTTCGGCTATTTCATCACTATCAGTAGATACAATAACTTCTTCAAACACATTAGATGAAACACAAGCATCTATTGCGTATGACAAAATTGGTTTGCCTAAAAATGTTTTTAAATTTTTTCTTGGAATACTTTTACTTTTCCCTAACGCTGGTATAATTGCAACTATATTCATAATATCCTCACATAAGTCTTTTTCTAATAATACTATATTTGTTTGTTTGTGTCATTACTGTAATATTATTGTTACAATTTAAAGTAATGTCGAAATATATTTGGCAACACCTTCCCCCATTGAAAAGCAAGCTGGTTGTATTCTCAAGGCTGCTTGTGCTTTAAAATCTGCACTTAAACAACGTCCAGCGACAAATAGGTTATCTATATCGGCAGACATAAGTGCTTCAAGCGGTACTTCGTAGTCTTGATTTGTAAATTCAAGAACTGAGTTTTCTTTTTTGCTTGAATGAATATCAATTGGATAATTGCCGATTAATACTGGGGTTTTAAACTTTTTACCCGTTTTTAAATCATTTTCTGTATAGATATATTTGCCTTTAATTCTTCTTGAAACTCTTATGCCTAGTGAGTTTGCGATTGTTGAAATATAAGCTTTTTCAAATCCTGGTAAATATAATTTGCAAAAACTTGCAAGTCTAAGTATGCTTTCACGTCCTTTTATAAGTGCTTCTGACGTTTTTGTAACGTCAAGAGGGTCTATTTCTGGGTCAAAATATAGTCTTGGGCAGTTGAAAGAAAGAGTATCGTGCTTGTTTGGGATAGTAAACACTTGAAAATACTTACTATCTTCGGGTTTTAGTATATTGTTGCTTATAGCATCCTCAAATAAAGGTCTTAACGCCCATTTTCCACTGTCTGTACAAGCTGTAGAAAGGTGTATTTGTCCGTTAATTATTTCACATGTCGTAACGTTTCTGTCTGTATCAAAATCCATTATCCATTTTGCAAACGTTTTTAAATCAATGCCACTCATTTCAAATCTTAATGAAACAGGTTGTTTTTCATTTTTTGTGTTTAAAAATTCGCAATTTGCAAGTTTTCCAATTTCACAATTTCCGGTTGCATCTACAATATACTTCGCCCCGATATATACCGATAACATTTCTTGGTTTATATAAACTCCTGTAATGTGTTTATTTTTAACGTCAATGCGAGATACTTCTGCGTTAAAAAGCACATCTACATTGCTTTTTTGCATTAATCTATCTAAAGCGATTTTTGTTAGTTCTGGATTAAACCAACCTTTATTACCTTGATATGTTGCTTGACCGCCTAAAATGGTTAATTCGGAAACCAATTCGTTGAAAAAATCTGTATTAATTTGGTTTTCAGAAGTTTTCATCGCAGGAACAACAAGTGATGAAGTTATTGTTCCACCTAAAAACGAGTTTTTCTCAATTAGTAATGTTTTTATTCCTAGTTTTCCTGCGTTATATGCAGCAGAGCAACCTGCTGTTCCGCCACCTACTACTATCAAATTATAATTGTCTTGCATTTTTTACTTCCTTAACTGCTTTTGTGCTTGATTTTAAATTACTTGTGTTTATTTCTTCTTCTCTTGTTGATAATATTTCTTGTATTGAAGAATTTAGTGTAATGTCTTTGTATGTTATTCCTGATTTTGAATTAATTAACGCCATATCTAAATCGTCTAAAGAATATAATATTAAATCATTTTTCTTTGTGGCAATTGTTCCTGCAAATTTTTTTAAGTCATCGTTAAAAACTTTTCCAACAAAAAATCCTGCGTTCATCATTGCATTCCTAACTGCTGCAGCAGATGAATAAGTTAAAAGGATTCCGTCGTCTTTTAATTTTGAGTGTAAGAGTTTGAAGAAATCTTCGCTCCAAAGAGTTGGACATTTGTTTGGTGAGAAGGCATCTAAAAATATAAAGTCATATTTTTTATCTAATGTTTTGATGGCACTTCTTGCATCAGAAAAGTAAAAATTTAACAAAATATCATTTTGAACAGATTTTTTTAAAAATTTACTCAAAAATTCATAAAAATTATTACGCATAGATATATACTGATAATATATATTATGTAAAAAGGTCGATTTATTTCCCTTTCCCTTGTGTTTATATCCCTTAATTTGATTTAATTTGTGTATTTTTTTTATATTTTTGTCAAAAATTGATGAAAATATTTTTTTTGAGAGGTTATTTTCTAAAATTTCGTTGAA
>JAZLGV010000101.1:0-2995 GCA_045616505.1 Candidatus Gastranaerophilaceae bacterium
GTGAACTGCTTCCAGAAATTGGCTACCATATCAACAAAAAAAACTGGCGTCAGGGATTTGCAAAAGAAGCTGCCAAAGCCTGCCGGGACTGGGTCTTTAACAATACAGAATATAATGCAATTTATTCTTACATGAAATACAGCAATGTTGCTTCATACAGCACCGCAATTGCAATCGGCATGAAAAAACTGAAGGAATATTCTGATCCTAAAAATGACATTTCCTATGCCTATGCTATTAGCCGGGAAGAATGGAAAAGGACTGTTGGAAATGGTTATTGATGTTGATTGTTCAGATCAACAGAAATTTAGCAGGGTAAGAATTTTATCCGGATACGCATAATATGTGTTATGTGGATGCACCACTGGTGCACGGAAGGTAAAAGTGAAAAATAAATTATGTTTCAACGAATAAAAAAAGTATTTAAGAAAAATTGTTTTGATATGTATATAGGTGAATTTTATGAAGATCTTCCTGGAATTACAACAAATTTCTACTTTACTAATTCACTAAAAAAAATACCAAGTGGTAAATTCATAGGTTTACCAAGTTCTACTCTAAGATTGTTAATAAACAAAGTTCGTTTACTTAAAGAAAATACGTATACAGAAATAAGAGTTTTTGATGGAGAATATGTTTTTATTTTATATAAAAGAAATGATGAGCTTTCTGTGTATTATCAATGGAAGTATCGTATAATTAAGATAAATGAAAACTTTATAAAACATGAAAATCGTCTAACAAAAAAGAAACTTTTTTATAAGGGTAATTATTTAGATTTTGTAAAAAAAGTATATGAAATTTCAATAGAATTTAAAAACAAGTTTGAGAAATATGGCATACGGTCTGACGCAGAAGCAGAACTATATCAACAAATTCCTGTATTGGAGAAGTATATAAAAAAGTTAGAAAAACCTAACATATAGAACGTACATAAAAGTTATGCAGTCAAGCTGCACAACTTTTAAAAATAAAGAATCGAATACCAGAACTTAATTGAAGATTCTAAAGTTGAAGTTCAATACCAAAATGGTATTCAGTCACATAACAAAATCTTCAAAATCCAACAGCGGGACAAGCCCACTGCGGTTTAAGATTATGTTACCCACATCAATAAGAATTGATTTAAATAAAATATAATTGAATAACCACATTAACAGAAATAAATTTTGATAAAAAAAGATATTAATCTTATAAACGTATAAATCAAACGACAAAATGTGTCGTTTGATTTAATTTAAAGTTTCTGAAGAAACTTTTTTATTTACGTGTTCGCTCGGGCGAACCAATTGCACATCCTCGGTTGTTGATACAACCTGCGGTGTTCAATTTTAAGGAAGGTTTAAACTATACGGCTAAAATAGCGCCGCATAGTTTAATTTGTGTTTTCAAAAAAACACTTATAGAACTTGTTTGCTCTCGCAAACGAATTGCACATCCTCGGTTGTTGATACAACCTGCGGTGTTCAATTTTAAGGAACATATTTTTTTTCTAAACTGCAACTTTATTTTTTACATTCACATTTATGTTATAATTATAAAAAATAATAATAGGAGAGTTTATGGCACAGCAGATTAAAGAAATTGACTCAGGCCGGGAATTTGACTGGGGAAAAACTTCTAAAGATTACGCAAAGTATCGAGATATTTATCCGGAAGAATATTACAAAGCCATTGTGGATTTTGGACTTGGAATTAAAGGTCAGAATTGTCTTGATATTGGTACCGGCACTGGTGTAATTCCACGCAACATGTATAAATACGGAGCAAAGTGGACTGGCTGCGATATTTCTGAAAATCAGATTTTGTCTGCCCGTGAACTTGCAAAAGCTGCGGGAATGGACATTGCGTTTTTCCCAACTGCCACAGAAGATTTGGAGTTCCCGGAAAAAAGCTTTGATTTGATTACTGCGGCTCAGTGTTTTATGTATTTTAATCGGGAAGTTGCCCTGCCAAAAATTGCAAGCCTTTTAAAAGAGGACGGAATCCTTCTTGTTTTATACATGGCTTGGCTTCCAGATAAAAGTGAAATTACACAAAGAAGTCTGGACTCAGTTCGAAAAGCTAATCCAAACTGGAACGGGGGACAGACCTTCGAATGTCCGCTCAAATTTAATGATTATACCTATTCAATTTTTGATATGGCCTTCCACAAAGAGCTTTATGTTGATGTTCCCTTTACAAGAGAAAGCTGGAATGGTCGTGTAAAAGCTTGCCGTGGAATTGGTGCATCTTTAACACCAGAAGAAATTGCGATTTGGGAAAAAGACCACATGGCGATGCTGGAAAAAATCATGCCGGCCGAAACTACAATCCCTCACTTTGTTCAGATGGCAGGACTGAGAGTAAAAAAAATGGAGTAATCTGATCAATAAGAATTGATCTGACGAAACAGAATAATTTTAGGTTCGTTTTTTTTTATACGATATTATCGTATAAATTTGACATGCTACGATTTTATCGTATATTATAACAGTATGACCAGAGAATTTATTTTTACAGCTACTTTTAATAATTGCTGGAAAGCAATGGGGTTGAATGATGAAAACCTCAGGGAACTTGAACAGGAGCTTTTGAAAAATCCTCAGTTGGGTGATGTGATTGAAGGTACTGGTGGAGCAAGAAAGCTGAGAATAAAACTTGGTAATCATGGAAAAAGTGGTGGTGCTAGAGTTATTTATCTGGATGTTTTTGAAAAAGACAAATTATATTTCTTATTTGCGTATCCAAAAAATGTTCAGGAAAATCTGACTGCAGAGCAGAAGAAAGCAATTAAAAATATAATTGAAGAAATAAAGAAGGAGGCATAATCATGGCAGAATTAACATTTGAATCTTCATTAACAGATGAACAGATTGCTGAGAATTTTAAGAATATTTCTTTTTTTGATGGATTAATGAGTGGATTAAATGAAGCTCTTGCATATGAAAAAGGAACTGCAAAAGCAGAAACATATGCTCGAAAACAAAGCCTTCCTGAAGTTGATGTTGCAAAG
>JAZLGV010000102.1:0-8437 GCA_045616505.1 Candidatus Gastranaerophilaceae bacterium
TAAAGCTGTTTGTTTTGCCATTTCAACAGTATCTGTCAAATCTTTTATTAGTAAAAATTCTATTGTTATTCTTCTTCCTGTTTGTTCAATATAATATTTTAATGCTTTTTTAAGTTCAGAAAGAGAATATTTATTTTCTATCGGCATTATTTTTTTTCTTATATCTGATATAGCAGAGTGAAGTGATATTGCAAGAGTTGATTGTAATTTTTTGTCTGCAAGTTCTTTTATTTTAGGGATTATTCCTGATGTTGAAATTGTGATTCTTCTTGCACTTATTTGAAAATCATCTCTAAAAATATCAAATGCTTTTAGGACATTTTCTAAATTTAATAAAGGTTCGCCTTGTCCCATAAACACGATGTTTGAAACTTTTAAACCTGTATCTCTTTGGATTGTCAAAACTTGTTCAATTATTTCAGTAGGAGTTAGGTTTCTGATGAAACCGCGTTTTCCAGTTGCGCAAAATGCACAGTTTACCGCACAACCAACTTGAGAACTTACGCAAGCTGTTAGGTTTGCTCTGTTGTCAAAACGCATTAATACTGTTTCTACACATTCACCGTCAGGAAATTCTAATAAATATTTTATTGTGCCGTCTGATGAAATTTGTTTAGTTTTGATTTTTGTATTAGAAACTTCTGCGACATTTTTTAGTTCTTCTCTAAAATTTTTTGATAAATCTGTCATTTCATCAATAGACGAAACAGATTTTAGATAAATCCAATTGTGGATTTGTCTTGCTCTGAATTTTGAGGCATTTAATTTCTCTGTTAAATCTTCAAAATCTTTTTGTTGTAATCCTGATAAGATAGTTTTTTCCATACCTCTATTTTATCATGAAGATTTTTACTTTTTAAAAGAGTATTTTTTTGTTAAAATGATGTGGGGGATATTATGAAAAAAGAGTGGAAAATAAAAAAAATACCAGAAGCATTTTCTTCTAAAACTCTTATTGAACGTCTTTTATATACAAGAGGTATTACAAAAGATGCAGATATAAAAGAGTTTTTAAATCCATTATCAATGATAATCACTCATCCGAATGCTTTTTGTGATATGCCAAAAGCGGTAGAACGTATTTCAAAAGCAATAGAACAAAATGAAAAAATACTTGTATATGGTGATTTTGACGCAGATGGTGTTACTTCAACTGCGACATTGTTAAAAACTTTCAGATATTTAGGTGCAAATGTCGATTATTATATCCCTCACAGAGAAAAAGAAGGTCATGGCATAAATTTCACCAATTTTATTCAAATTTTAAAAGGTGATAAAAAGCCAAAACTTATTATTACCGTTGATTGTGGTATAAGTAATGTTTCAGAAGTTGATAAGATAAAAACTTTTGGTGTTGATGTGATTATAACAGACCACCACGAAGCTCCGGAAGTTTTACCAAAAGCAGTTGCAATTATTAATCCAAAAGCAAATGATGCTCTTTCAGAAAAATTAACAGCAAAACAAATTGAAAGTTATACTTCTCTTGCAGGTGTTGGTGTTGCTTTCAAATTAGCTCATGCGCTTTTAGAACATTATGATAAAACAGAATTTATAAAAGATTTATTGCCTTTTGTAGCGGTAGGGACTATTTCAGATATTGTTCCTTTGGTTGGTGAAAACAGATACTTTGTTACTAAAGGGCTAGAACTTATTTCAAAGCAAGAACATTATGGTTTAAAAAGGTTGTTAGAAGAATCAGGTTGCAAGTTTGATACTCCGATAACTTCTGAAAATATTGCATTTGGTGTTACACCAAGAATAAACGCTTCAGGACGTTTGGAAACAGTAGAAGATGCATTAAAGGTTTTGGTTTCTGAAAATAAACAAGAAATTGAAATGGCGATTATGTCGTTGAATTCTTTTAATAAAGTTCGCCAAGACAAATGTAGTGAAATGTTTTTAGAAGCTGATGAAATGTTAAAAACACAAGGAAATAGGGCAAACGCAATTGTTTTATTTAATTCAGATTGGCATGTCGGAATAATTGGTATTGTTGCTTCAAAGTTGGTTGAAAAATATTATAAACCTGTATTTTTGATGACTTTGGACGAAGAAAATAAAATTGTAAAATGTTCATCTCGTGGGATAGAACAGGTTAATATTTATGATGTTTTGTCTGCTAATGCTGATTATTTTGAGGGTTTTGGCGGGCATGCGATGGCAGGTGGCTTGTCTTTTTCTTTGGAAAAACATTCTTTTGAAGAAGTTAAAAAAGCTATAAACAAAACGGTTGATGAGATTTTGCAAGGTCAAAAAATTTCTCCAAAAATAGACATTGATTTAGTTGTTCAAGCGAATGAAGTTGATGGAAATTTGATTTCTGATATTTCAAGGTTAGAACCTTTTGGAGCAGGTAATCAACAGCCAACTTTTGCTCTTTATAATATGAAATTATTGAAAAAAAGAACAATGGGTAAAGACAATAATCATTTAAGATTGACGATAGAAGATAATAATCACAATATGTTCAATGCTGTTTGGTGGGGAAAAGGTGATGTTTCGCTTCAAGCAGGTGATGTTTTAGATGTGGCTTTCTATCCTCAACTAAATACTTTTAATGGTGAAACAACTGTTCAATTAGTTGTTCAAGATGTCCATGCTGATAATTTAGTTGAAGAAGAAACAAATTTTAGTCGTGATATAAAAATCTATGACCATAGAGAAAAAACAGACATTATCGGTGAAGTTGAAAATTATCTAAAAGGTACGAAACTAACAAATGCCGTTTTTTGTGAAAATAAAGCAATTTTGAATAAACTAAAACCATATAAAAATTTGAGCGAACAGGTTTTTGGAAGAAATAATATTAAAGAAGTTGAGTCTGTGATGTTTTTTGACTATCCGCCGTGCCAAGAAGTTTTGGATGAGATTTTGGACAAAACAAAAGCTAAAAAAATTCATTTTATGTCTTATGAACAAGAAAATTTTGCACAAGAAGAATTTTTGAAAACTTTTTCAGGCATGTTGCGTTTTGCGTCAAATAGTAAAGAAGGCAAGTTTGATATTTCAAGAGCGGCAAGTTTTTTGGCAACTTCAAGCGATGTAGTTTTGTCAGCTTTGAATATGTTTGAAGTAGCAGGTATGATAAATATTGAAGAAAAAAGTATCGAAGAATATAAGATAAAATATCAAAGTGACGAAATTTCAAAATTGTTGCATACGCAAGAATATAGTGAATTTATTACAGAAGTAAAATTGTGTGATGATTTCAAAGAAAGTTTGTTAGAAGCTCCATTATCGGAATTTATTAATTAAGAGGATGTAAGATGGCTGAATTATCAGGGTTACAAGTTTTTAAATATTTACCAGCGGCAAAAAAACAAGCCGAAGCTAATTGCAAAAAATGTAAGTTTCCAACTTGTATGGCTTATGCACTAAAACTTGCAAAAGGTCAAGCTGATATTTCTTTGTGTCCGCATATCCCCGATGAATTACGTGAAATTTTAGAGCAATCTTTGAAGAAACCTCAAAAGGAAGTTTTTTTAGGTCATAAGAATAAAGTTTTGACAGGTGGCGAAAATGTTTTGTATCGTCATGACAAAACTTTTGTGAATAAAACTATAATATCCGTCTTGATTGATACTTCAACAAGTGATTGGAAAGAAAAACTTGATAGAGTTTTGGATTTTAAATTGACAAGGATAGAAGATGTTTTCAAGGTTGATTTAATTTGTTTTAGAGGCGAAGTTTCTGAGGATATTCTTGAAGATGTTGAGCAAAAAGGTTTTGCTTGGGTAAAAGAAGAGGAACTTTCTGAACTTTGCGAAGTCAAAGATGGCTCATTGAAAGAAACTGTTGATGAACTTATTGAGATAAGAAAAAAAGCAGTGATTGAGAAAGATGAAAATTTTTCAAATCCTGTGTTGATAAAATTGGACTATGACGAAGATATTTATCGCTTGATGTCAAAGGCAAGTGTGTATTTATGTAAATATGCAAATGTTTTGATGTTTGAGAATTTTAATGAAGCTTTGTTTTCAACTCTTATGACTTTAAGACAAAATATTTATACCGATCCGCAAAAACCTTTGCAAGTTGAATCTAAATTGTATGAGTTTAATAATCCTGATGAAAATTCGTTGGTATTTTTAACAACAAATTTTGCGTTAACATATTTTGCAGTTGCAAATGAACTAGAAGCATTAAACCGTTCTGCGTATTTAGTTATTACTCCATCAGACGGAATGAGTGTTTTGACAGCTTGGTCTGCAGAAAAATTCACCGCTCAAATAGTTGCAAAAACTGTTCGCAAGTTTAATCTTGCAGAGAAAGTTAAAACTAAAAAGATAATTATCCCTGGGCTTTTAGAACATATTAAAGACGAAATCCAAGAAGAATTGCCAGAGTTTGAAATTGTAGTTGGTACTGTTGAGGCTTATCAAACTGCAAACTTTGTAAAATCTTTGAACTGGTAGATTTTTAGTAGATAGGTTTAAGATATTTCATAACCCATTTTACGATGTCTTGGGTCATCCCAGCATTAACTTTTATCATCAACATACCCATTCCGCCGTTTGGGTAATTTTGTGCATAAAAGCCGCCTTGAGAGAATTTTGCGAGTTCTTTTTGTTCTTTAAGGCAATATCTATCTTGTTGGCTTGCCATTGTCAAAATTGGCATTGTTATATTTGTCAAAGTTATAGGAATATAAAGTCCTTTAAATTTTCTTGTAGGTGAGATAAGCACAAGTGTTTTAGGTTTTACTTTCATTTTATCTGCGACCATTACGGCAATATTTGCACCTATGTCTGCTCCGACAATAGCTGTTGCGTTAAGATTTATGTTTTTGTTTGATTTTTGAACTTGTGCAAGGATATCCATAACGTCATTTGGCATTTTTGCATAATCATTGTTTGTAAAATAAGTCCAGCTTTTTTTGTGGAAAGTTGATGAATAAACACTTTGTCCGTGTCCTCTAAGGTCAATAGCAAGTACGGCATAACCTGCTGCATTAAGTTCTGGGACAAGGTTAAGCCAATAAGAGCTATCATAACCGATTGAGTGAAGCAGAATTACAGTTGAATATTTTTCAAGTCCTGCAATTTTTTCGTAAGTTATTTTTGCTTTTATAAATCTATTGTCTTTAGTAAGAACTTCGACTTGTTTTGTAACAGGTTTTGCCTCGACAATAGTGCTATTTGCAAAAATTGCGATTGTGCAAATTAGTATAAATAATATATTTTTAATTTTTAGCATTTTATATCCAAACATTCCTTGTTTCTTTTATCATACCAAACAAGTTACAATTTTGTAACATTAATCAAAAAAAAGTCAACTTTTTGAATGAGAAAAGGTTATATATAATAAGAGGATAAAAACGAGGTCAATTCATGGGCATAGCCATAGATACAAATTTATATCTTTTATGCAGTTTGATTAATGTTTCTTATAAGAAAATATCAACTGAATATTCTGGTTTGTCTATTGAAGAAATTATTGACAAGGAAAAAGAAGCTGGTAATATTCAGGCTGAACAGTTTGACAAAACAGTTTTAAACGACCCTGTAAAATTAATTGAATTATTGCAATTAAAAGATCCTGGTAATAAATTTGCAATATTGAGTAATTTAAATGAATCTGATTTAGATGATTTGTTGCCATTATTAACACAAGATGATATGGCATTAGGTTTGAATTATTTTACAAAAGAAAAGATTTTGAATATGGTTCAAACATTACCAAAAAATCAATTGGTGTTATATACATTGCAAATGTTTTCACCTGAACAAATTATGATGATGATGCCAAACGATGAAATGAATAGAGTTCTTCAATCAACTCAAATGAAAGAAATGAAAGGTTTGGAACAAGCAATGTTGCAAACTTTGAAACCTGAAATTTTGGCACAAATGATTGAAGCAGCAACAGGTGAAAAAGCAAAAGGTGTAGGAGAAATTGGTTTAGATGGTAAACCAAAATTTGATAAAGCAGCATTATTGCAACAATTAAAAGAAATGGACGATGCACAATTCCAAGAATCATTGTTGAGTATTCCAGAAACAAATAAACAATTTTTTATGTTAGGAATGGTTAAGGAAAAACCTCAAATTTTAACATTATTCAGTTCTGAAACTTACGCAAAAATGATGAATGATAAAAAGGACAAAGCAGATTTAGTAAAATATGCAAATGTAATAGAAGGCGAACAATTGGTAAAAATGATGCAAGAATTGCCAAAAGAATTGACAGCAGTTGTTCTAACTCAAATTGACACGGAAAAATTCACAGAAGTATTGATGAAAAACTTTAGGGATGTAATCGGTCAAATAGTCGCTTGTTAGTTTGTTTAGTTTTTTATTAGAATTTGCAAAATTTGGAGAATGACATGTAATACGCAAAAGCATGGGTAAAATCCCGATTTCATAATAAATAAATTTTGTAATGATTTATCGAATTTAGATAAAAAATTGTCAAAATGGTCACGATAAAGTGATTTCGCTTGTACTTTTACGAATGTAACAAAAAAAAATTTTAGGGTTGAAAAATTTTGTGTTTTCGTAAATAATGCATGGTAATTATTGAAGAAGTGTTTATAATATTTTTAATTTTATATAGTCATTTTTATGGCATTATTCATTGAAAGTATTGCAATCGCGTAGAATTCAAAAATTACAACTATCTAGAAACACTATTGAAACAAATAGTGAAAATACGTTATTAGAATGAGGCATTGGGGCTGGGGTTTAAGTAAAATCAAAAAACAAAACTCGGAGGCAAAATGTCAGAAGAAACAAAAAATTTAAGAAACAGAATTAAAAAAGCAGCAGTAAGTATTGAAATTTCATTGACAATGGTCATGGCAGTGGTTGGTGCGATACTTATATTGTCTTTGTTTGGTCATAATTTAGCATCGGCATTTACTGATAATGCAGGTTTTAATGAACATTTTAGCAAAACAAAAAATATTGCTGCATCTTTATTAGATAACAATTCAAATTTTGCACAAACTCAAATAAACGTAGCGGTAACAGCTTCGCAAGGTATCAAATTTGACTCTGAAAAAGATGTTGCAGAATGGTCTAGTTCAACTCTTGCAAATGTGTTGAATTTAGAAAACCCTGCTCAATATGATTTGGAAAAAGCTGCAAAAGCAGCAGCAGTTGCAGAAAATCTTGTTGGGGTTAGGTATGTAGCAAATGGAAAAACTTTAAGTGAAATTGAAAAGATATTAAATACAGACAAGTATGGAAATATTTTCATTGATTATGATAAAAATAATAGTATTATTATAAATTTAAATAATAAAAAAATAGAAATATATGATGATTTTCCAAATAAATTAGCCCTTTTCAACGCTATATATAATGCAAAATTTGAATAATCAATAAAATAAAATTTAAAAATAAAAAGCCATTTTGAATTTTTTTCAAAATGGCTTTTTTATTAAAAAGAAAAAACAATCAAATTTACCCATTGAAAAATAAAAAAAATTATTGTATCTTTTTGTAAAGAACATGTGTTAAATACGCAAAAATACATGGTTTTCAGTTTTTTTTAAATTGTGACCGTGTGTAAAATGTAGGAGAAAATATTATGATGATACAAGGTATAGGTGCTTTAACAAATACAACAAGCCCAACTACTGAAAATAAACCACAACCCCAAAAACCTGCTTTTGAAGGTTTGGGAGTAAATAAAACAGGAAAAACAATGAAAGCATTGGCAGCTGCGGCAATTCTTGGAATGGCAGCCGTTGGGATGTCAAGTTGTGCACAACCAACAGACCCGACAATTTATGAAATTCCTGAAGAAAAAGAAGAAACAACTCCTGTAGTTGATGATGAAGATACAACAACTACAACAGATGACGATGATACAAAACCAACAACAGGTGATGAAGAAACAAAACCAGTAGTTGGTGATGACGATACAAAACCAACAACAGGCGATGAAGAAACAAAACCAGTAGTTGGTGACGACGATACAAAACCAACATCAGGTGTTGATGAAACTCCATTTATCGTAAATGATACTATTTCGCAAACTTTAGCAAAGACTGAAACATATAAAGTTTTAAGCGAAGTAGGTTTTGAAAATATTACAGGTGTTGATGTTCCAGTAGAAGCTGGTAAATATCAACCAAAAACAGGTGAAATAGTTGAATTATATTACAATAACCGAGGAATGTATCCAACAACATATACATTAAATAGAGAATTATCAAAAGATGGACATTTAGTTTATGATGCTTCATGTTATAAAGAAGTTTATGGATTAGATTCGATGCAGACTTGGACTGGAGAAGAATTTATATGTGACCCCAAAAACAAAACTTTGACTCATTATATCCCAGACCCAGATGAAGATCCTGCACCTTATCAATATGAATATATAAAAATAGATGAGGATGGTTCATTTGTACTTGGTGGATATAAGAATACTCCAAATGACGGTTCTTTGTATGAAATGCCTGTAGAATTTAATAAAAGTGAAA
>JAZLGV010000103.1:0-7755 GCA_045616505.1 Candidatus Gastranaerophilaceae bacterium
GATTATTATATCCCCCTGTCACGGGGATGAAACGAGTTTGAGTCTCGTATCGACCGCCATTAAGGTTCATTAGCTCAGTCGGTAGAGCAACAGACTGAAAATCTGTGTGTCCGTGGTTCAATTCCGCGATGAACCACCATAAAGGAAAGAAAATATCCTATTAAGAGTTAAGCGTGTGCTTGACTCTTTAATTATAAAAGAAAATCTTATCATATACAAAAAATTTTCTTTAGAAAAGGAAACCCCAAACATGTACAAAGAAACATTCATTGGAAAAACAATTGCATATTGAACAATACTAGAAGCTACAGATCGAAGATCTAAAGCTGGCTGTGTTGTGTTCAAATGTAGAAACAACGAAACTAAACAAATTGAATATAGGTCAAGTGCCTACATCAACCAATTTGTTCGTAGAAACTCTAAAAAGACAACTAGGGGCAGAAACTTAGAATCAGTTAAGATTAACCTTAGCGATTTAGAAAGCTTTGTAAACAACTTAAAAATTGTTTGTCCAAAACTAGTTGATTCAATAGATGAAAAAACTGTTAAGACACCAGATGCTGTTAGAAAGTTATTTGCTAAAGCTAAAAGATTAGCAAATTCTGCTAGCAGATAGGCAACAGGATAATAGTGATTTAACTATAGGAATGAAACCCTATATATATTTATTAATAAATATATATAGAAAATGACTGCCAGAGGGTAGTCATTTTTTCGTATAAATCTTGCCAGATTTTAGCACTTTTTATAGTATTTTTTTGCTATAATGATGTTATAGATTATGAACTGACAATTATTGATTAAAGATTTGAGAAAGGAAATGATGGTTTCTCAAGAAGAAATGGCAAAGAAGCTTGGTGTAGCTTTTTGCACTGTAAACCGTTACGAAAATGGACACTTTACACCAACTTATAAACATCAAAGAAAATTAAAAAGTTTAACTATAAAAAATGGTTTGGATTTCAACAAATATAAAAAGGAGAATAAAAATGAAAAAGAATTTTAAATTATTGTTAGAAGACATAGTAAAAGATTGAAAATTAAAAAATAAGGAAACTATATCGCAAATTCCATCAAAAGATTATGATTTGTATTTTAAAACCTTATTAATCAATTATCCAAGAGATTCAACATGAATTTATAATCTGTCTTCGGATAAATTTAGTTCAATCATCACTTCAGCTCCAGTAGAAACATTTAATACTGGTGATACAAAATATACTGAATTGAAAACAATTAATTTATTGGATCCAACAGTTGATGATGAAAACTGAGAACAAGATTCTGAGGAGCAAAAAACATTATTCCTAAATCTTGTTGTTGATTGCTCAAAATGTACTGCATCGCAAGATTTAATTGAAGTTTCTGATAAATTTAATAATATGGCTAAGCTTATTATTAAGGGATACAGAAGAGAATTTAAGAGTAGATATGGAGATGAATTTGATCACAATCTCTTTGATGTGATATTAAAAGAGTCTGATGAAAATAACAAAATTAAAATTGTTGTTTCGTTTATCAATATTTCTGATTCTTCTATCCTATTAAATAAACTTTTTCAAAACGATTCTACTGAAAAAGGAATGATTGATGATAAAGATATATATTGTAATTATTACAATAGTGAAAGAATGCTTAACTTATATAGACAATGTGAAACATGTCAATGACCATATGTTAAATCAGATGAAGAACTTCAATTAACATCTAAGGACGTGTGTAAATATACTACACCTGACAAACAATTAACAGGTTATATGTGTAATGTATCAGCCTTATCTATTGCTGCTCTATATAAACGTTATAAGGAAGGATTGTTTGCTGGAAATATAAGATATTTTATAAAACGTGGTAAAGGTTCTCAAAAAGTTAATGAAGGCTTAGAAAAATCAATTAAAGATAAAGAAAAAAGAGCAATTTTCTATTTTAAGAATAATGGTATAACTTTTATTACGCCTGATGTGAAAATCAATGATAAAACAATAAAAATGAATATGTTTTCAATAGTTAATGGTGGCCAAACAACATACAAACTTGGTACAATTGACTTTGATAGCGATTTTACAGTTCCATGTAAAATTTTGAAAATTAATATAGATGTTTCTGATAAATTAAAGAAAAATAATGAAGAACTATATAAGAAAAATTTAAATTTGTGACTGAAATATGCCGGGGAAATTTCTGAAGCATTAAACTCTCAGAAACCTGTGTCAGAGAAAGATTTAATTACAAATAAATCATCAGTTAGAAGATTAAAACATTATTACAATAATGACGGAAATAACTATGTTATATTATTAACGAAAGCTGGAGAAGAATCTTATCAACCATCAGATTTAAAAAATAAACTTATTAAACTTGAAACATATTTAAATTTAGTATATTGCTTTTATTTGCAAATGCCTGGATTTGCAAAGAATAAAAAAAGTCAAATGTATAAAGAAACAAATGTAAATAGAGTTTTAGGTAACGAAGAAGATTCAGATTGCAAAAAATTCTTTTCTCCAAAGCAATTAGCTGAAATTAATGCAGCTAAAAAAATATTAGATAAAAGCATAACAAAGATTGATTCAGAGAGCAAAAAGAATCCCGATTTATATACAACAGATGATGATAAGCTTGTGATTAAGTTATTGAAAAACTCGAAAAATATTGTTCTCTCAATGTTTGGTTTAATGCGTATGTCATTGTTTCACAATGATATGTTTGAATATTACGATGATAAGGATTATTTCAAAGACCATTTCACAAGGAAATCGAATAGATATGTAGATTTGCGCATCCCATTATTTCAAGAAGAAGCATTTTCTTCGCCAAAACTTTGAAAAGATTGTGTTTGGGAATTAGGAAAAAACATTTTATTACCTGCATATAAACAATATTATGATTATCAAATTGCTCATTATAAAGCAAACGATGTTAGAACCATGACAATTGACGATACACACTATTTTAATTTTGTTGTAGGCCAAATTAAAACTATGTACTCTAGAAACCCAAAGAATTTTAAAGCTTTTTTTATTGATTTAATGAATTTTGATTTAGGAATTTAGTATGTTAAATCGTTGAAAAAATAATTGCTTGTCAAAAATGTCTGAAGACAATATCAATTCAAAATTGAATTTGTTTTCGAAAATAGCAAATGATATTGATAAGACAAACAAAAAAATGCTATTAGTCGGTTCTGTTCAATCAGGAAAAACAGCAACATTTATTGGCTTAACTGCATATTTATTTGAAAACAAAATATCTAATTTAGTTATTTTATTTTGCGGTAATACGAATAAATTAAAAGATCAAACAATTACTAGGTTTAATGAAATATTTGATGGTTGTCAAAATGTTAAGGTTGTAATTTCAAAAAGAGGTGTTGAAAATTTTGATGAGGCTGAAGAAGCACTAGCTCAAGGAAAAAATGTTGTTATTTTATCAATAAAACATTACAAACATATTGAAAAAATAGCAAATTGATTTAATTCTTTAAATGAAAACAAGATTAACCCATTAATTGTCGATGACGAGGGGGATCAGGCATCTTTTTATAATTTAAAAATGTTTTCAAAAAAAGGTAAGCATTCGGCAACTTATGCAGCCTTTACTAAATTCTTTGACATAGACAATAATTGTTCTTTTTTATCTGTAACAGCAACTCCTCAAGCTCATATATTAGCGCATCGTGAGTTTTGCAAACTTGACCCAGATTATGTTTATTTAATTCCTGATGGAGAAGGATATTTAACATATCAAAATTTAGAGTCTGAACCTGGAGTTTTTAAAACGTTAAGTGATGATGATGTGGAACAATTAATGACATCAAAAGTCGGAAAAGATGAATTTACTGGAAAAACTATATGGGAGGTTCTAAGCATACCTCACAGTGCTTATTTAGCCATAATTGACTATCTAGTTAATCATCAGAGAAGATATTATGAACAAAAAAAACAACCATATTTTTCGCAAATGATAATTAATGTTGATAAAATGATTGTTATTCATCAAAAGGTTGGAGAGTATGTAGAAAAATTCTTATTCGATTTTGAACATTCAGAAGAATATAGAAAAGCAATAATTAAAGAACTATATTGAAAATTGTCGGATAAAACGCAGAAACTATATGAGAATTATGCATTAGAAATTTTGCAAAATAACGATTATGAGATACGATATTTAAACTGCTATAACGACGTTGAAAAATATAGAGAAATTGAAGGTAAAGGCGTTAGTAAGCAATGTAATGTGATAATAGGTGGATTGACTTTATCCAGAGGATTATCTTTCCCAAATTTATTGGCGTTTTATTATATTAATGACAAAGCTAAAAATTATACAATGGACAATATAATACAAGTTTGTAGATTTTTAGGCTATAGAGAATCATATTTATCTTACTTTTCAATATGAATGTCTAGAAAGATTCAAGATGTTTTATCATCTATGTTTAATGCTGACCAGTGGATTCGTGAAAAAATTTGTTTTTTTCAAAACCATCATATTAATTTTAAAAAAGCTGCCAGATATATAAGAATCCAAATTAAATCTGATGCCGATTACGGGATATTAGGAGTAAGAGAAACAGTTGCGAAACAATATGCTGCAAAAGGCATTGGTAAATCATTAGCTAATGATGCTTCTTTTGATTTTAAATCAAAAGAATACAGGTCTATTAACGATAGAATGCATATATTACTTGATTTCTTTATAAAAAAATATTTAATAAGTTCAAATAAGAAAAGATCGGTAGAATACGGTGAAAAGTTTAGCAATTATCCAATTATTGAATTTGAAAATTTCAATGATTTGCAACAACAATTAAAAAATGCCGGCATTGAGGATCTGGCTGAAATATTGAAAAATTATTTTAAAGGTGCAGTTTATTGTAAGGATGTAATTGATAAACTCCAAAATTCATCAAATAAATTAGTGATCGCCTTAATGCTCTATGAATTCAATAATGATACGGGAGATTTTGTATCAAGAAATATTAGCTATAGTAAAGGCGCAAAAGAGTTTTCATTTTATCGCCAAGGTTATAGAACGGATTACATTGGTGATAACAATTGAGCAGACGAAATTTTTAGAACAACAAATGAATCTGTGAATTTTATCCAATTATTTTCATTAAATGTGCCTAAACCATATGATTTGATTTTTGATGATACTGTAATTAAAATGCAAATAGTTCTTCCAAATGAAACTGAATCAGAAATTTATGATACGACAATTTATGCAACAGATGAGGATATAGAAAATATCGAGAACGATATATACGAAACAGAAAAAAGCAATGCTGAAAAATCTATTAAGGATGGTCAATATGAACGATAGTGAAAGAAATCCATATATAACTACAGAAGTAAGAATCAAGAACATATCTTCTTCTGACCCAATATTTATTTACGGTAAAGTATATGATGGTTATGGAGAAACAAAAAATTGAATTAAGATGAGAATATCTGAGTGCGATGTCAGTTCAAGAATATATGATTTAAAAGATTCAATTGTTACCATTAAAGGTTGTTGATGCAAATCTGGATGAACTGTTCCCGTAAGCATTAAATATGATGGTATTGAAATGATCCATTATAAGTTCGAAGATTCTTTCATAAGAATGGTAAAAGAAAAATTTGGAATGTAAAATATTTACATTCTTTTTTTGTATAATATGTGTATAAAAATACACATTATGAACATATCATTACAAAATATTGGAATACAAATAAAAAATGCAAGGCTAGAAAATTGTATTTCTCAATTAGAGTTAGCAAATAAAAGCAATGTTGAACGCTCTCAATTGTCAAAAATTGAACAGGGGCAAGTAGAAGGTGTTACTTTTGCAACAATAATGAAAATACTTGATTCTCTAGATTTAAATCTCATTGTTAAACAAGCTGATAAAATAGACAGCCATTATGCTGTACGCCCATTCGTAAAGTGGGCTGGTGGTAAGACACAACTATTGCCAATTATTGAACAATACATGCCTAAACAATATAACAATTATTATGAGCCTTTCGTTGGTGGTGGAGCTCTTTTATTTAAAATTCAGCCCAAATCATTTTTTATCAATGATTTAAATAAAGAACTCATTAATGCATATAAGTGTTTTTGCAGCAGAAATAGTTATAGCGAACTAAAAAGAATTCTCGAACAGCATGAAAACAACCATAGCGAAGAATATTTCTATTCAGTAAGAAATGTTGATAGAGATGGAAAGATAAACAATATGTCTAATGTTGAGAGAGCCGCTAGAACTATATATATCAATAAATCATGTTTCAATGGTCTTTATAGAGTTAATTCAAAGGGAATATTTAATGTGCCTTCTGGAAAGAAAAAAACAGTAAATGCTTTTGATCGTACTTGTTTTGATAATTTATATAAATTCTTTAACTCTCACGATGCGCATATTATGTCAACTGACTACGCTAAGGCCGTTTCAACAGCTTCTTCTGGAGATTTTATTTATTTTGACCCTCCCTATGATACATTGAATGAGGGAACATTCACTACATACAATGCTGGCGGTTTTGGAAAAGATGAGCAAAAGCGATTAGCAAAAGTGTTTGAAGATCTAGATAAAAGAGGATGTAAAGTAATGTTAAGTAACCATGATACACCTTTTATCCGTGAGTTATATAAAAACTATAAAATAGTTGTTGTTAATGCTAAAAGAATGATTAATTCAAACGGTTCCAAACGTGGTAATGTAAAAGAAGTGTTAGTTATGAATTATTAGGAGTGATATATGAGAGATTTTAATAAATGACTAGGTAATTTTAGAGAAAGCATTGCTGATTATAAATATTATGTTGATTTTCCATCAGTAATTTCACATGTTAAAAAATATCAAAAAGAACTTAAATTGCTTGACTCTTTAATAGGTTCAAAAAACATTGAAAATGATTTTTTAAAAATAGTTAAACAAAATCCCAATGTTTTAAAATGTATTCCTCCAATGCTTGCAAAAAGAGAAAACATTATTCCATGTACTGACAATGACGGCACTATAAAATATGATTTTAATTCATTAAAATTATCCGTTAATCAGTATTTAACTTTTATGACGAAAACAGGTCTTTTTGATTTACTTCAGAATAGACTTGTTGGTAGCTTATCAGATTATCTATTGGGTGTAGAAACTGGATTGAATTCTAATGCAAGAAAAAATCGTGGTGGTCACCTAATGGAAGACCTTGTTGAAAAATTCATTGTAAAGGCAGGATTTACAAGAAATAAAACTTACTACAAGGAAATGTATTTATCCGACTTAGAAAAAAAGTTTAATCTCAATTTGAGCAATCTATCAAATAATGGAGATGTAGCAAAAAGATTTGATTTTGTGATAATTGGCAAAAAATGTGTTTATGCTTGTGAATGCAACTTTTATGCTGGTGGTGGCTCAAAGTTAAATGAAACTGCGAGAAGTTATAAAGCATTAGCTATAGAATCAAAAGGAATTAAAGGTTTCAAATTTGTTTGATTTACTGATGGTATTGGTTGATTATCAGCTAAAAACAATCTAAAGGAAACTTTTGATGTACTTGATGATCTTTATAATATTGATGAACTTGAAAATGGAATATTGAAAAAATTCTAAAAAACTCAACGAAATCTTATCAATAACCACTCGAAATTCAAAAAAATTTAAAAAATCGCTAAAATTGGTTAAAACCTAGCGATTTTTTAGATAAATAATGGAATATTGATAAATTATATTTATGTAATAAATATATTTATTGTTAATAAAATTGTTAA